>CAZCGI010000007.1:0-16775 GCA_964498145.1 uncultured Syntrophaceae bacterium | reverse complement strand
ATCGGTAGCGAGCGCAGAACCACTGATTATGCGTTTGTCGCCAGATGAAGGTGCCAGGATATCCGGAGCAGATGTTGAAAAAGACATTGGTGTTGGAGGTATGCAGATATCCAAGACATATTCCGGGAATGGAGATATTGAATTTGAATGTCCATTTGAAGACGCAGATGCAAGATTAGTTGACAATTCGCCTCTTGAAGAAAAAATTACAGAAATACATGAAAATCTTTTGAAAATTAGTGATCCTTCTTCAGAACTTGATGAGATTAAATTCTGGTATGGTGAAGGAATTGCACTTCGGATAGGCAATATAATATCCTATTCATCGACTCAATATACAGAACCATCGACTGACTGGGATATGCAACTTCAGACAGGTCTGCAGAAAAAGGTCGGAGTAAATTGGAATCTTGTCACATACAAACCGGCAATTCGTGCTACAACAGATGAATTATCCCAATCAGGTATCTATTCTGCTTCAGCAGGTACCTATCGAACTGTCGGTTGTCATAAGGTCTGGTTTGATGGAGAATTGGTTATCCATATAGACAGCTATTCGGGAGAACTGACGATATATTAATCCTATTGAAGATGGTCGAAATGCAGCCAAATAAAATCAAAATCACATCTCTGGGGATTTGTATGACAATTCTTGTTATTAGCGCCATGATTCCCGGTGTGGCCGCCTCAGAAGAACATTATTCAGGGACAGGCTGGACACTCATACTCTACGAAGATCCCATCATCAACCCCCAGACAGGTAATCCCTACGAATCCATGGGGGATTTCTACCAGGCCACAAACCCTGCCTACTGGGAATCTCTCTCGATGATCGATCAAAATCGGTTGAGCAGGGAACCTGCAGTGCTTCCGGGACTGACTCTTGCAATCAGCAGGACAGAAGAGCAACAGGCCATGGCAATGGATCTGGCAGGGCAGACAATGACCAAGGCCGAATATTATGCACATGTCTTTCCCGATCTCTTTGCTCTGGTGCCTGAATGGCAGAAGGAGATATGGGAGAATACCAGGGGGATTGTGAACTCAAATGGAATCCTCGACTCTCCTGGACACTATACATACAGGGAGATTGTAATCTCGGATGACGGAGAGGTTATCAGCGGTGGAATGACAGAGGAGGAATTGTTCATCGCAGATCTTGATTGCCCGTTCAATATCGATAGCGATATTCCCGATTCATCCACCTCCGTCCCGGAGTCTCTTTCCATCGATGGAACGGATGTTTTTTCCCGGATCAAAATCGAAGAGCTGAATTTGATGACAGATGATTCGCCTTTGTCTTCCGGCTTTCTCACCGGCCGATATAGCAGGACAAACCTGCCCGTAAAGGTTAACTCAGGATTCCTGTTGGAGGACCGGGGAAGTGGATATCCTGAAACGACTTCGAGTTCTGCTGAAAGCACCAAACCGACGGATATAATAGCCGTTCGGCAGGACTGGGAGATGCGTGTATCACAGTTCACTACCGGAGAAACTTCAACATCGACGGCTGAATCTATCGCCCAGGCAGTGCAGAGCTCTTCCACGAGATCGGAGATCATCGCACAGGCGATAACGGGAAGATAGATCTCTCCTTTTTTATCGTCACCTTCAATAACAATTGGACCCATCATCGAACCGTGCGGTTCCATTGGTCAACTTTTCGCACAGAAAAGGTATTAACGAGGAGTGACAATCGGGTTGTATCGCAGGGGGGTTCGACACATGCATATGCCAATGAACCCCACTGTGGCCCGAAGGCATGATGAAATCAGCTTTAAAATGATAAAAGCTTTTCCTCATGCCTCTGTTTCGGAAAACAACGGAGGAACAGAATATGAATAAAATAAAAAGACGCCTTGCAGGCATCGCGGGCGCGCTCCTCATCTGCCTCCTTGCCGTCGGTACGGCAAGTGCATACGATGCGGATACCGCCTGTACGAGCCTGAAGGAGGTCGTTGCAGGAAGCGATGACCTCACGGCACTCGAACTGGTGGCCGAATATTCGGACGGCTCATTGAGCGTGATGAAACTCTGGACCGAGTCTTTGATCGGCCCCGATGAGGCGCTCCGTGCAGAACTGGAACGCACTCTCGAAGAGGAAGGGATGGGAAACGACCTCTCCCGCGTGATCCTCACACTGGTATCCGGTGAAAAACGGGTCTCGTACGAACTCTCTCCTGAGAAGAGTGTGTTCGTAGAGTTGGACCAACCTGTCGAGTTCCCTGATATTTCTGCAAGGAAACCAGACAGAATTAATGGCCCAATAAATGCCATGAACGGTTTGAAGTATGATTATGTGTTGTCCCATGATTTTGACAATTCAGGGAGTAATCCATTTTCATGCTATGTGACCTCGTATACAGAACCTCCGACGACTCTTCCCTCAATGTCGATTGGATCGTGGATCCTCAAACGATCCGGAATCAGGTGGGTCGACTGCATTTACATTGGAGCCACTCAAACGAATGTTAAATCTCTTTATCAAGAGGCATTGGGAAAAACTCTTCAATCCGGAACATATAAACAGACCGCACATTTCGAAGGGTATCACACTGATTACTCATGGTATGAGATAGATGATGAATATCCTTCTTTCACAATAGACTGATCTATTGTGATTAGCAAAGGATGATTTCCAGTGGATAAACTAATAGATTTACATATAATGGAGTAAAGGATAATGCAAGGAAAAATATATAGCTCTGAATATAGTTTAGGGCAATCTCAAAGGGAGGGATTTAGGTATTCCTCCCCTTTCAGGTAAAATCAAAAAGGGTGAAATAATAATGATTAATAAAAACCGCATTACTGTTCCTCGTTTATTACTGTTGTTGTTTTTTACCAGCCTGCTAATCGGAATCGGATCCGCTGAGACACATAGGTCATATTATGAATGTGAAGAAGGCGACACGGGGATTATCTATAACTGGTCATGGTATACGGATGAAACAGAAACGGCGTTTTACGAGTATTACTATTGTCTTCATGCCCTGACTGGCTGGACCATGCCCCTCGTGGAGTTCGTGGAGGCAATCAGTCCCGAAGACCTTGCAACCATGCCACCGGAAATGTATGAGCATTTCAGCGAATCAAAGAAGCCATTATTCACGCGTGGAAGAATCCGGTATGATGGCGGCGACCGTGGGACGTGGCTCTACGGTTCCGGGTACCACATGTGGACCAGTCCTGAGGGATACGTCTACAACGGAGACCTCCCGCCCTACCAGTGGCTCGTCTGGAAAGGCTGGGAAGAGTACGCGGACCATCTTCCCACAGCACCGGCCGGCGCACCCTTCCCCGCACCGTCCTACGCGGGCATCCCGAAGAACACCCTGCCCATCGCGAAGATAGACCTGGACGAGCAGGACCGGGTGTATGACGATTACTCTGACGATTTGATGACGATTGAAGAGTTTTACGAGTTGCTTGTCCCCATCCCGGACGCCATCTACGTCAATCCAAACAATTTCGGTGACTGGGACTGGACCGCCGAACTGAAATCAGCACTCTCCCGGCTCGGACTCGACGCAAACATCGCCAACACCCGTCTCGGGTACGAGAGGTCGGGCGACACGATAACGATGGTTGGCATGACTCCCGCGAAGGTGATGAAGGAATGGACGCTCACGAAGTCGAACGGCGACTGGACCTGCGATACGGCAGACGAGGATGACCTTGACGACCTGCTCTTCGTCCTGGAGAAGATCGGGGCGATCAGCGGATCGGCTTCGTCGTCTCCCGTCAAGTTTGATAAAGAAGCTGTGAAGTGCCGGCTTTCGGGAAGGCTTGATGCAGCGTCCCGGTCATCTTCGGGCACCAACACCATCCTGCAGGAAATGCTCCGGTCCAGAACCGGGACTACGAGTTCTGCTGTAATTACTAAACCATCCGGGATAGAGGTGCCGGAGAGTGAAACTTCCACCAAACCGACGGATGTGACGGTCGATCGACAGAACTGGGAGGAGCGTGTCTCACAGTTCACTGCCGGGAAAACTTCAACCTCGGCGGCTGAATCTATCGCCCAGACGGTACAGAGCTCATCTGCGAGATCGGATATCATCTCGCAGGCGATAGCGGGAAGATAATACTCCTTTTTTATCGTCACTTTTAATAACAACCGGACATTCGTCGAACCGTATGGTTACATTGTTCAACTTTTCGCACAGAAAAGGTATTAACGATGAGTGACAATCACGTTACATCGCAGGGGGTTCTACACATGCAAATGCCAATGAACCCCGCTGCGGCCCGAAGGCATAATTGCATTGACTTTTTTGGTAAAAAGCCTTTGCGTCGTGCCTCCTGGAATCCAGAAATATTGGAGGAAAGACAATGAAAAGAAAAAGGATACAAATGGCATCGACATTGGTTGCACTTCTATTCATCATCGCAATGTTAGTACCTGCAGTTAGCGCTGGAAATCAAATTGTAATGAATGAAAAACAAAAACCTGATTTCCCTCGATATATTGAGAGAATTGACATAAATCAATCAGAGACCATATCCCCAGAAAGAGATTTTGATGTTCATATGGAATCAGATATTACGCCGAATGGAAGATATGTTATCTGGGAATCAGAAACTGTGACAATTCCCCCAACAACACTGCCTTATATGTATGCCGGCGCGGGGCTTTACAGGAGTTCAACTGGAGAGAGTGATTGGTACTTAAAAGGTACTGCAGTTAATTCTGGAACTTGGAAATCCTCTGTGCATGCTATCGGTGATACGACAGTCACTGAAGGAGGATATTACATGACCATTGGGTATCATTCATTCAATGGACCAGATGGTACTCCTTATGGTCCTTACCAGACAACATCTAATGTTGTATATGTGAATTGACATTTAAGAGGGATAAATGAAGTTGTAGACTAAATAATACTATGGTGGTAAAGATATGAAATTAAAGGGAAAAATACAAGAAAAAAGAACATTTGGATTCACAATACTGACCATATCATTATTATGTATGTTGTTTGTGCCAGTTGTGAATGCGGAGGAAGAACCTGGTTTTCCTGAATATATAGAATCAGTGACTCCAAATATTTCAGTTGATATAAGAATTGTAACAGATGGACAACCACAATCCGGACCGGACAACCTTGTTGGAGCCCCTGAAGATGAGTGTGAAATGACACAAACTATACGTATTTCTCAATACGATATTGAGGAGATTTTCTCGATGTGCAGATTTTCCAATGTCGCATCAATGAGCGAATATAAACCAACAATGTTTGGTATACGAAGTGTAGAACCTGAATACTCAATATCTGGATCCATCGCACAGGCAGTGCAGAGCTCGTCCACGAGATCGGATATCATCTCGCAGGCGATAACAAGGGGTTAATCCTCTACTCATTTTTCCAGGACCTGCACACCTTACACCCGAAGAGGGCGGCCGTCTTCAGTAAAAACGGGACGAATTGAATGTCTCGGAGAATGATTGAAAGGTATAATCGACGTGAACAACATCATTATTTTATAACTGGTAAAACATTGCCACTAACAGTATGAGTGAGCAGGCTGTGCACGGACCTTATAGGTCTTTGTGTTTGATAGCTTCGATATTCACTTCCTTTCTTTCGATATCAATGGTATAGAGAATCCTGAATTTCCGTTCATAATAGATCTCCCATAATCCATGAAGAGACCCCCTCAGGGGCTTCCCATGAATGTCAGGATTTTCGGACAATTCTCTGATTTTCTGGGCGAATCGTCTCTGGATCTCCTTAGCCTTCCAATAGATCTTGCCAATGTTTTAATCACCATGTTGTTTATTAGCCGGTTCGTAAGGTTCTCTATCTCTGGCTCCTCGCCTGAGCAAGATTACAGACTCAAAGATCACATGAACAATCATGTTAATCGGTGCGATGAATTTCATTTACAATGATTAATATTCATCGAACTGGCAGGTTAAAATGTCTAAATTTGAAGTTCAAGTGAGAAGAGAAAGTATTTCTTCCATCGGTTGTAAAAGAGATTTCAGGCGGGGGGCTCACCGTGTCCTCAACAGATCGATAAACCTACCGCTGCCCGAAGGCAAGGAATGATTCGCTTTCTCATGTTAAAGGCTTTTTGTTCCTTGCCTCTGGAATCCAAGAAAATGGAGGAAAGAAACATGAAAAAGAAAGTAAAGACCGGTATTCTGTCCGTGCTCCTGGCCATGGTGCTGGTGGGCGGGACAGTGATACCGGGAGTACTGGCAGCTCCTGTTGTTGCGCAACCGCAGCAAATAGCGGCAGCAGGATATGACCTGGAGATCCAATCGATCTTCGATTCTGCAGCCGATTATGAGAAGTATCCACAAATGGAAGATCCGCAGGAAGAAGTTCAATTCCTTGAATCATATGTCAGTCCTGCCCAGAAAGCTATCAATGCCATGAAAGCAAGACAGTATTCCGATGAACAGATCACATCCGTCTTGAATGAACATGGGTATGGCTGGGATCCGAAAACCGGTTCCTGCTGGAAAGGACGAGCCCCGACACCTGAAGAACAGAAGGATATCAACTACATCCGTGGCCCCAATTACTCCCCGTTTACACAGATTAATGAGTCCTTTTCAGAAACCGAAAAAGATGGAACGAGGGACAGCGCTGCCGGAGCGACCATGAACCTGGTTGATGAAAATACATATTTCGGTATTAACCTCTATATGTGCCCAGGGGATATGGCGATAAGTTCGACAGGGACTTTCCAGCATGTCGTCACAACCCATGTAGGAAAAAGGAAACCGTCTGGCGCCGACGACTGGACCGAGGCAGGGGTCGCACGATCGATGAACGATCCGACACGACAGTATTTCACCTACGATAACGATGAAGGCGGATGGCAGTTTCATGGTACTGCAAGCTCATCGGCAAGCAAGAATTATAAGATATACATAACCAGCACCTATGAATCTGCAGGATATGTCTATCATATTTGGATTGACGGAAGCTGGAAACGAAGCGGTCACCTATACTACCGGCAGACCAAGTATAACTGTGCCAATGAAATATGGGCTCTGGGGAGTAATCCCTTCTCCCACGATGCAACAAGTAGCGATTTCCAGAATATCTATCTGTACAAGACTACCGGATACCAATGGTGGGGAAATTATCCGGCAACGCAGACCTACTGGTCGCCTGATAATCCGCCTTATGAGACCCACTATATGTACGGCAGCTCATGGAGATGGTTAACCTGGGCATGAAGAGACAATCATTCCCACTCCTTTTTTGCCTTGTATTATTTATTATCATCATTCCGGGTTGCACAGACACCAGGGAAAGCGATTCTTGTTTCTGCAACTGTCCGGATGATAATGCGACAGCGATTGGGCTCGCATTGACGAACTCCTCGGTCCTTCCCTATCTTGGGTCTCCTTACACTATTGCGGGAATTAATCCCCGTGCAGAAACCACGCTTCTTAAAAACGGGAATTATGTGACGATCAAGACGACTGATGTGACAATCGACACGATCAACGACACGGTACATGTACACGTCGATATTCCTAACTGTACGGTCGTTTCCGTCTGGGCACAGCCAAAGAGGTTTATTCCGGTCCCAGCAAGTCGATAGATGAAAATGAAAGCCGGAATGGTGAAATATCCGCTGGTGCTGACATCTGCAATTTTTTTCTGGATGCCAGTTACCTATGCATTGTTGCTGGTATTCCCATATAGCGGTCCGTTTCTTTTGACCGCAATCTTGATCACGATGTGCACCCTTTCAATCGCAGGTACTCTGCTTATACTCTTAGGGAGATTCACAAAACCGCTACAAAGGTATTTCATCTTCCCACTCATTTTGGACCTTCTCGCCATTCTCATGTTCGGGGTGTTCCTTTTCCGTATCGGAGGATCGATCTCGCGTGGTATTCCAGGGTCAGGTTGGATTGGTTTGGCAGCTGGGATTTTACTCCTCGCACCCTGTTCCATAGCGTTGTTCTATTCCACCCCGGCAGCCAGTCGGGCCCGGTCTGTATCTATCGCGCTCACTGCAATAATGTGCATTCCCGCCGCGACTGCCTTGGTTATTTTGATACAAGACTTCCTACACAACACGTTCGACTCGGCACTCGGGCTGATGGCGGTATATTGGATCGTATGCATGCCCATTATCGGGATATGTTACCTCGCCATGGCATGGTATGCAAATGATAGTTGACAGGCTTCGGAAACACCGAGCAATTGCATCTCCGTGATTCTTGATATCTTCTGACAATATATGTAAAGTGGGAAGGTCGGACCGATGAAGTGGAAGGCATCAGGCCACTCCTACGAGAAGAGAGGATATTCTGGGTCCCTCTAGTTGAATCATTGTGAATGATGCTTCTGATTTTGATGTGGGCGCTACTTTTCCTTGAATATCTTACCCTTTCTCGGGACAAAGAGCCTTATTTTAAGAAAGAGTTTTCGATTTTCAAAAAGATCACCTCGGAACCTGCAGGAGCGAAGGGACCTGCCGAAGGACAGTAGGCTGCTGCTTGATACCGCCCCTATTCATGAGATATTCCATCAGCTTGGTCGTGCCTGAGAACGAAGTCTTGGATGTGAAGACCGGCCACGAGAAGACCCTAATCGAGCGGCAGATCGAGGCCACCGACAGGCAGATCGATGCTCTGGTTTATGAGTTGTATGGACTGACAGAGGAGGAAATCGGGATTGTGGGGGGATGGTGAGGAATGGCAAGCGATGTAGAAACGCGTATGAATCGGGGTATCACACCCGAACCATGAAAATTGTCTAAGACAGTACTTTTTTGTGGGCAGCAAAGACTGAGAGGATTTTAGGATTTAATCCTGCTGTAGAAAGTAGTCCTTCCTGTACACCCGGATGCGTCGAATGAACGCGGATAGGAAATTACCGGTGTAGAGGAATCAGCTGCCCATAGGATCAATATGTCAAAAGAGAGAAGAAAAGTTTGTGGGATAGATGTTCATAAGTCGTTTCTTGTAGCAACGATCCTGAATCGTGACGGGAAGCATGAAACAAGGAAGTATCAACAGGACGTCGAATCGCTGCTTGAATTACGGAAATGGATTCAGATTGAACAATGTGATTCGGTGGCATTCGAATCGACTGGCGATTACTGGAGAACCCTCTATCTCGTTTTAGAGAACGTGGTACCGGTTACTGTCGCAAATGCGCATCATATCAAACATGTCCCAGGAAAGAAGACGGATATCACAGATTCCCGATGGATCGCGCAGTTGGAACTGAACGATCTCATCGAACCTTCACGGATCTTTTCCGGAGCTGATTATGATCTCCGGTCCCTGACCCGGAGCAGAGAATTGCTTGTCCAGAACCGGACCGAACTGAAGAACAAAATTCATCACCTTCTTGACGCAGCAGGTATCCGCTTGTCATCTGTATTCACCGATATGTTCGGGAAATCCGGATCGATCGTCCTCAAAGGAATCCTAAATAACCAACCCTTTGAGGAGATCCTCGAATCTCTTCCCAAGAAGATGAAGGGGAGGGCAGAGGCTATTTCTGCGATATTACCTGCTACAATTCCTCAGACCACCCTCATACTTCTCCAGTCTTACGTAAAGCTTGTGGACGATTTAACTGTAGAGATCAAACTCATTGAAGGGAGGATTCGGGAAGCGTTGGCGGTGAAGTCACGGGAGCTTCAGATACTGACGTCAGTCCCAGGTATCGGGTTTATCGGGGCTTCCACACTTATCGCTGAGATTGGGAATGTTCGCGATTTTGAAAATGCCGATAAACTTGCGAAATGGGCAGGTCTTACTCCCGCCGTGTACCAATCTGCAAACGTTACAAGAATGGGCTCAATTACCAAACAGGGATCTCGACATATCAGATGGATCCTCGTCGAAATCGCTCATGTTGCTATCCGATCGCCGGGCAGGATTAGATCTTTCTTTGAACGATTGTTACCTAAAAAAGGATTCAAGAAAGCTATCGTCGCTGTTGCGCGTAAAATGTTACGAATAGCATGGCATCTCCTTATTCATGACGAGTTATTTGTTGATGATTACCCCCGTTCTAAAAGCGTCAAGTTCCCAAAATTGCCAAAAAAAATTCAATCATTCGGTATCGGCAGGATTGTCGAGTTGTTGTCAAAGGCTTCTGAAGTGATTATCAAAGATTCAAGTCAGGATCTTCTTCGGCTTGACTTGGGGGATTGACCCCTCATATTCAATTTTCATAGGAAATCCCCAATAAGGATGATAAGAACAAAAGAAATCAATCGTGAGAGATTATGGACGATTGCTTTCATTTTAATCTCTTTGACCTGGAGCCAGTACCTTCTGGCCTTCAGGGATTCTCCATATTTCCTTTTAAGTACAGAGAATACAGTTTCGACCTTGTTTCTCTGATGATACATATCGAGATCAAATGAATCAGAGAGTCTCTTCCGATAGTATCCAGAGATCCGTTTTCTTTTCCTTTCTCGAACAGGAATAAGCGAGAATGAGTTCAAAGAATCATGGATTAATTCGTGAATATCCTCAGAATCGTATCCTTTGTCCATGACATACAGATCAGATTTCCTGGTTCTGTGACAGTGTTTGAGGAGTTTTTCTGCATAACGGATGTCATGAACCGGGTGCTGTGAGATCTTTAATCCGGTGATAATCTGATGTGAAGTATCGACAGAGATAGAGGTTTTCAGGAATCGTTTTCGCATTTTACCTGTTCTCCATGAATAATAGTGACTGGCATAGGAACTAGTAAATCCAGATGAATCAATGGCGGTACATGGGATGCGCTCACCCCAGTCATAGAACAATTTCATAAGACGGTTGAGCAATCGGTCGAAGACGAATGACTTGATTCTGTGGCAGAATTTCTGGATAGTCGTAAAATGAGGAATTTCCTCAAGTTCTATCTTCTGCCTGATGGAATCCATGATTTCAATAAGTTCGACGGTATCCCGGTAATCTTCGGCAAGATATTCCTTAAGCAGTAAAAGTGTGAGTAATTGGTGCTGATTATAGGTTCTTTTGGAGAATTTACAGGAGTATAAGGGTATTCTCGATTCTTTGATAACCTGACTCGCAATGTCAACAAACCTGATATACTTGTTCGTTGACATTTATATTGGCTCCTTGTTGTTATTTTCCACAAAGATTCAAGGAGCTCTCGTACCTTAGATCTTTCGGTCGATTAGGGTCACCTCTCCTTTGGAAAAATGATTTCTACAGGGCCCTTAAAAGGGTATGTTAAAAAAGGAAGGAAAATGAAATCAAGGTAAAATTACAACATTTTATCTATTCTGATAATTTCTCCTGATATTGCATCAATATCAATAATTTGACTATCATCATAATAGAATGAACCGAATATATTCTTTGAACTCTTTAATTGAATTCTCCATACCAATCTTTGGTTTTTATAATCGTCATATACAATTTTTAATTTACCACTGATTTGATAATCATTGATATCATCAAACTCCGATAGAACAATGCTTTTTGCTTCTTCATATGATATTTCGTTGTCAAATGTTACCGAATATGGCCGATATAATCCAATATATGAAGCTATTTTACCATTATCAGGATTAATTTCAATATTTACACAATTAAATCCTTCAACATCATCAATATATTCACGCCAAATAAATTCGTAGATTGATACATCACCGTAATTTTTAAGATTCCCATTTAATGTGTACTGATTAATATTTGATATATTATAATGTGAACTTAAAAAGTTCTCGGCATTTGAATAGGCTTCTTCCCGTGATATAACTGTTTCCATACTGTTATAATAATTTGAATATGCAGAATATCTTTCAACTTCATATGAATCGGTATTAACCCAATATTCTTCATTTTCGTTGGTATAAAAGATTAAATAATCTGCGTGGGGGGTTTTTTCATAACCAGAAAATTTGATACTTTTTTCAGATATATTATTAAACTCATAAACCGAAGTTGTTGCCCTTATTATAACATCTTCATTATTTTCAATGGGTAATGCAATAGCTGGTGATATCAACAATAAACTTAGCCAAACTGTAGCTAATACATAAATTTGTAACTTTTTCATTTTTAACACCCCTTACCCAATTCTTCCATATTCAGCAGGCTGAAGATAATCTAACGGAATTCCTCCAATATTGAAGAATTTTCCATATAATGAATCAATTCCACCATAATCTCCCCATCTTACATATACATCCGTTTTTGCGCCTATTGCTGCATCCTGAAATTTTTGGGGATACCCATACCACCCAGTACGACAACGTTGCCAAAAGCGATCTGACCAATATTTTCCCGCTGTGCAATTTATATCGTCCGCAAATCCAATTACATTGTCTACTCCTTTAGTGTAAGACAAATCAACCAAGTTACCGAAATCTTGATGAGTAGCACCAGTCTTGCATCCAACGTAAACAGCTATCTTTACATCTTTCAGTTCCGTCGTCATCGCAGAAAGAGAATATTGCTCTTCAGGAACTTCGTGATAAAGTGCGGAAATAAGTGACATATCCGAACCATCATAAAACCACATTCCACCGCCACCGTAGTTACCATGACCAACGAAAGAAAATACCGCATCATCCTTCAATTGATTATACGCAGTTGCGGCACCAGAATTTGTCGATGCGTATGCATCATATCCAACAATATCTTGAATATTTGCTGCATTCGATGCACAAGGACGTGTATCTTTACCTAAAAAATCGTAATTGAAATCATAGTTATGAGCCCATGGGGGATCGTATTGAGTTGCTTGTACAGGTGTTATGAAAAGCATCATCAAACATAATCCTCCAATTAATCCTGTTGTTAATTTTGATGACAATTTATATCACCAGAAATAATGAATTATTAATATATTAATAAAAATTTCGATCCGTTTTTTGTATTAATATACCTGCAAAAAAATTATATATTTTTAAAAATAATTAAGAGAACATGAAATACACACTGCACATGCTGGGTATTTTTATGCTCTGCCTGGCGCTCATCGGCAGTGCGGCTGCACTATCACTGGATGACCTCCAATCCAGGTCCCGGATCGGGCTTATCGATATCGGATATTCAGGTTCACCATCCCCTTCCGGTACGTGCGAATTGTGCGAAATACCAGAAACGCCCATACCAACCACCACCGCAACAACAACTCTGTCTCCTTCAGAGAGAATTTCCGGGAAACTGAAAAAGATGATGACCTCATCGGCAGACATCGACTCCGTAACGACCATCCCCGAGGAAGAGGCGGTTCGCATCGCATTGACCGAAATCGAAAAATACTACAGTTGTAAAGTCTCGTTTACCGTTACGGAAGCGATTATCGAGCCAGCCGCTCCTGCGTTCGAAACGAAAAACCCCTGCTGGCACATAACAATCAAGGGTACATATGATGATCCGGAAAACTGTCCTAATTGCCCTATTTCATGGCCCTTGCCTGACGGAAGCATGCATTATGAGTGCTGGGGACCCGGAGGATGGGTGACAATTGATGCGGTTACCGGAGAGGTACTTCTAACAATGCTTATTGACATGTAACAACTTTTTCCTGACAGTATAGAATTCGCATTTATTGAAAAAATTCATCAATTTTTGATTGATCCTGAGTGAAAATTGACCGTTTTCACTTTCACCCTTCGTGCTCTCCATTGTTCATAAATCGTGATGCCCATCTCAGATCATGTCAAAACATTTTTTTACAATGGACCATTCGTTGTTCCGGAACCCCGATGTGTTTGAATTCGACCATATCCCTGAACAATTCAATTACCGGGACGCCCAGATTAGGGATCTTGTCTTTACCCTCCAACCGGCTCTCCGGGGTTCACGCCCGACCAATTCAGTCATGCGGGGACTGCCAGGGACTGGGAAGACAACTACCGTCAAGCGAATCTTTGCCGAAATCGAAGATACAACGAAGCGAATCCTCCCTGTTTATGTTAATTGCCAGATTGACAAGACATTGTTTGCAATCTACTCAAGGATCCATTTCAAGCTCTTCCACCACTACCCCCCTTCTATCGGAATCCCTGCCAGAAAGCTTCTCCATAAAATCGGAAAAACGCTTGCAGAGCAAAAGGTGGTTTTAGTAGTCTGCCTTGACGACGCGCATATCCTTCTAGCGGAAAAAACCCTGAATCAGACCATCAACACTATCCTTCGCATCAACAATGATTACCCTGGCACAAGAACCGGAATCATTGTAACGGTAAGCAATATGGAGGTTGATTTCTCCCGGGAACTGGATTCAAGCGTTGTGTCGGTCTTTCAGCCAACCGAGATTTATTTCCCACCGTATTCAAGGGATGAGATGTATGAAATACTTCAGGGTCGGATCCGCCAGGCCTTTTATCCCGGTGCGGTATCCGGCGAGGTTCTCGATGATATTGTCGAGAAAACCATGTCCTGCGGGGACCTCCGGGTGGGACTTGACCTGGTCCGCCGGGCGGCACTGAACGCCGAATGGGATTACAAGACGTCAATCGAAAAAGAGCACGTGGAATCCGCGTTTACATTCTCAAAATACGTGCATCTGGCAGCGACCATGAAAACGCTCTCTTCCAATGAACTGAAATTGTTATCCCACATCGCCAACCTCTCCCTCGAGGATTCGGATACTCCCATTACTTCGAGGATACTGTTTGAATCGGCACAGAAAAATATACGGATTAGTTATTCGGCATTTCATCAGAGACTGAAGAAGTTTGACGAGATGCGGTTGATCAATATTAATCACAAGGCCCGGAGCATGGGTGGGCAGACAAAAGAGATTGTCCTCCGTTATGATCCGGTGAAGGTGAAGGAAGGGTGTGGGTGATTTCCCCTTTCAAGCCTTGAAAAAATCAATCCCTGTTTTCTATATCGATACCATCTCTTATGGGAGAAATCTCTCTCATTCCAACCACCAGATTTACCCTCTCCTCCGCATGACCCCTCCATTTGTGTGTCATATATTGGCTGTTCTGTCACACAACCAGATTTGTGTGTCATGGCTGTCACACATCCATAATCGACTATCCGGGAATGGAATAACCCGGAGAACCTTATCAAGTCAGTCTGTGTTAATAAATTCCCTTTTTCTCATTCCCCTCCCTCACCATCCGTGCATAACACCGCTCGCATACATTCACCTGCTTCTCCTTGCACTGGTATGCAACCCTCCCGGCAATTCTTTAATCAAGTTGTAATCTTGGTTAGTAATCTGTTCAGATGCGAGTGCTTTTTCAAATGCATGAGTTGCGTAGTCAGATTTGCGACATGAAAAATTCCCATGGCTGACTGTTGATGTGGAAGGTGCCATACAAAAAAGTCAGATAGGATGTATAAAAAGATTCTGGGAGGGATTTGAACCCAGTGTTCCAAAGCCGCTGGAGGGATTCGAACCCTCGGCCTGCTGATTACGAATCAGCCGCTATACCTCTAAGCCACAGCGGCACGGTATCTCATTATATCGGCGTTTTAGATTATTAAGATTCACAAAAAGATAAGGGGTTGTCTATGAATATCCCTTGATGGTGGTGATGCTCTCGCCCTGCTTTCCCTGCTGGGAAGGCTCGATCTTTCCGAACTTGCTCTCGAAATCGGCCATGGTCTTTGAGAATACATTGAGGAGCGTCTTTGCATGCTGTGGCGTGATACTGACGATGGCCTTTGCCTTGGCCTGGTTGATACCCGGGATCTGGTGCAGGAACACGAAGGTGAACTCGTCGTTTTTGTAGGCGATCTGGATCATGTTGCTGTACACCGGGTCCAGGGTCTGGGGAATATTTACCGCTATCTCCTGTGCCATGTTCTAATTATTCGACCCCGGAGCGGTTAATTTTTCCGACTCCTCGCTGTTTTGTGTGGGGAGACCGAATCGGGTTGTTATCTACATACCGATTCAGTCGTTGAACCGCCGCCGGGGCGTCCTCATATAATTGATGCCCAATTGCTCAAATTTTGACTGTGAATCAGCCTCGCGATATTTTCGGGGGCGGCGGCGTGGCATCACACATGGGGGTGTGGGGGCGGATAGCCCCCACATAATGTATCCGGTTCATCAATCCTAATCACACCAGGTATCAAAGAGCCATTTCCAGAAAGGCTGTGCAGGTGTTGATGTATGGGAGAATGAGAGCACAAGATTTCCGGGGACGTTCCGGGAAGTGCCTACATGCCGGTTCTTTTCGTCAGGGAAATGATATGCCTCGTTTTCTTCCTGGAATAGACCGCTTTTATTGGAATTCCCTGAAATTGCTGATATTGCGTTGAAAATGAAAACAAGGGAAAATTTGACGTCTGAGGATTGGTGCTGGCAGCCGAAATTTACCGTTTGAGGCTTCCTTCTCTCAATTCTTTCGGCTTATCGTTCCCGACCCATTAATTCGCCCGCAAATGCGAGATTTTTTGTGCCAAACGGTTCCGGCAGTATTAAGGTAATTTCAACCGTACCGGTTGATAAGAGGAATGCAATCCTGGTCCAGCCACTATTCACAGACCTTCGTTGCCCACGAACAAGAACGGGAACCAGGGCTGCCGGGAGAGTCACATGATGAACGGAAGGCAACCAGACATCGAGACTGCCGAGACAGTCACATGAACAGGAGATCCCCATGAACCAGGATACCCCAGTATCATCTGTCGTGACCGCCCCGATCTACCCGTTGCGTTTTTACCTTGACCAGAAAGACGGGAGATTCCCATGAACCAGGATATCTCAATATCATCTGTCGTGATCGCCCCGGTCTGCCCGTTGTGTTTTTATCTTGACCAGAGAGACGGGTGGTTCCCATGAACCAGGATATCTCGATATCTTCCGTCGTGACCGCGTCGGTCTGCCCGC
>CAZCGI010000006.1:10852-18512 GCA_964498145.1 uncultured Syntrophaceae bacterium | reverse complement strand
CGTCCGATTACGGGTGCCGTTGCGATGCTGAACGAAGCGGCGGATCAGGTTGCCACGGCATCGAGTCAGGTTTCATCGGCGAGTCAGTCTCTGGCTGAGGGATCATCCGAATCTGCATCGGCCATTGAAGAGACCTCGTCATCCCTGGAGGAGATGGCATCCATGACGAGGCAGAATGCGGACAACGCCACTCAGGCGGACAGTCTCATGAAGGATGCCAATCAAGTGGTACAGCGGGCCGATCAGTCCATGACGGACCTGACGGGGTCCATGGAAGAGATCTCCCGGGCGAGTGAAGAGACCTCAAAGATCATCAAGACCATCGACGAGATCGCCTTCCAGACGAACCTGCTGGCGTTGAATGCGGCGGTTGAAGCGGCCCGGGCCGGCGAGGCGGGTGCAGGGTTTGCCGTGGTTGCCGACGAAGTGCGGAATCTGGCCATGCGGGCGGCGGATGCGGCGAAGAACACGGCGAATCTCATCGAGGGATCGGTCAAGAAGATCAAGGAAGGCTCAGAACTGGTAGCGAAGACCAACGAGGCATTCGAAGAAGTGACGACGAGTTCCGCCAAGGTAGGTGAACTGGTGGCGGAGATTGCCGCTGCATCGGCAGAGCAGGCTCAGGGAATCGACCAGGTGAACAAGGCAATCGCCGAGATGGACAAGGTAACCCAGCAGAATGCCGCCAATGCGGAAGAGAGCGCCTCTGCCTCTGAAGAGATGAATGCCCAGGCGGCCCAGTTGAAGGATGTGGCTACCCAGCTTCTGGAGACCATCGGCGGCAGCAATGGCGGAGGGAACGGAATGGGAAGGCGACGGGTGCAGCGATCGGTAAATGCCGACACGAAATCCCTTCCCGTATCCACGAGGAATATGGTCGTCACCGCCCGGAAGAAAGAAGTCAGGCCGGATCAGGTAATTCCCCTGGACGACGGAGAGTTTCAGGATTTTTAATGAGGAGGTCGGGAAATCATGAATGAACAGACAGAACAAAGCCTCAAGCACGTAGCGAAAGAAGGCAAGTATCTCACCTTTTCACTGGCCGGCGAAGAATACGGGATCGGCATCCTGAAGGTCAAGGAGATCATCGGCATGATGTCCATTACATCGGTGCCGCAGACGCCGGGATTTGTCAAAGGGGTGATCAACCTCCGGGGGAAGGTCATCCCCGTGGTGGATCTTCGGTTGAAATTCAGTATGGACGAGTCGGTCTACACGGAGCGTACCTGTATCATTGTGGTTGAGGTGACCAATCATCGCGGCCGGGTGCAGATCGGCATTGTTGTCGACGCCGTCTCGGAGGTTCTGAACATCAAGGCGGCGGATATTGAAGAAACGCCGACTTTCGGGACGAATCTCAACACCGACTTTATCCTGGGCATGGCCAAGATCGACGGGATGGTGAAGATCCTTCTCGATATCGACCGCATCCTCAGTCATGACGACGTGGTCCTCCTGGAAGAGGCGGTGTGAGATACCGTGTGACAATATGATTGCAAAGGGTCAGTAACAGTAACGCTCAAAAGACTCTCTGCGATCAAATCAAAGATAAGATTTTATAAAAGGTTAATATCCTCAAAACTATTTTCTTCACCTGTTTCATCCTCAGCCCGCATCCTACCCTCCGGATGCGGGCTTACTCCCTTTAAAGAAAAATAAAAAACCAATTAATTCCAAAACGATGGACTCTCCATAACTATTAATTACTGAAATGTTAAAATACGAGAGGCATAGTCATCGATGTTATGGAAAAAGGCCATCAACTTATTGTTTTAGGAAAAACGTGACAGGAAAATTTCCATTGGCATCTCAAAACGTAGATATGTTGGTTTGGTATCTTCAATTTAAATTATAAAATTAAGAAAGATTGTGACACTGGCATGAAAATTGATAGCACAACAGTCATAACACGACAGGAAAATGCCGTACTATTAATCTGGTGGAGAATATTTGCATTCTTTAAAAAAACACAAAAAGGAGAGAACTGCTGCAGTTTTAAAAGACCGTTAGCATTGGTAAAAAAGAGGAAATATTTATGCGAAGTGACGTTCAAGTGACTAATAATAATGATCATGAAATGTTTCAGAATGTTGTGGAATTTATTCAGGATGCTACATGTGCAATCAACTCAAATCAGATAGTAATTGCCTGGAATAAGGAAATGGAAAACTTGACGGGGATTCGTCAAGAAGAGATCATTGGAAAAAACATAACGTCATGTGAAATTGCATTTCACGGAAAGCCATATCGTATGCTTACCGATTTCATTTTCTCAGATGATGTGAACATTCAAAAATATTACAAAAATATAAACCGCGATGGTGATTCAATCAGTGGCGAATCATTTGTAACCGGCGTCCATAAAGGAAGAGGCGCATATTTGTGGGCAAATGCATCAATATTGAGAGATACTTTCGGTGAAATTATAGGGGCAATTGAAACTATAAGGGATATAACGGATTGGAAAGATGCAGAGCGGTCACTGCAAGAAAGCGAGGAAAAACAACGAAAACTTATAGAAACGTTGAGGGATATCTTCTACACAATAGATAGTGACGGAAAATTGACGCATCTTAGCACAGGATTCGAGGAGATATCCGGATATTCTCTTGAAGATGTGATTGGTCATTCCTTCACGGAATTTATAACACCACAGTATCGGGATAAAGCAGAACAAATATTTAATGCTAACGTCGGGAAGGAAAAAATATCTACATATAATCTGGAAATCAAGGGCAAAAAGGGGAAAATAATCCCTGTAGAAGTACGAGGGACCCCGCTCTTTAACAATAAGGGTGAACACATTGGCAGAATCGGGATTGCCAGGGACATTACAGAAAGAAAAGAAAATGAAAAAACAATGCGAGAGAACGAAAAACGTTACCGGACAATATTTGAAACAACAGGAACTGCCACGGTGATTATTGAAGACGATACGACCATATCACTCGTAAACGCGGAGTTCGAAAAAATGTCCGGCTATTCTCGTGAAGAAATAGAGGGAAAGAAGAGTTGGACTGATTTTGTTTATCAAGCAGAGCGTGAATGGATGATACAGCAGCACAAAAATAGGAGGCGAGAAGATACGTCAGCGCTGCGAAACTACGAATTTCGTTTTATAGACCGAAACAGGTCTATTAAGTACATTTTATTGACCACTTCGATGATTTCCGAAACAGGGCGAAGTGTTGCTTCGTTGCTCGACCTTACTGAGAGAAAACAATCAGAAATGCTGACAAAAAGCCAGCGTGATCTTGCAGCAAATCTTAACAAATTTAGAAGGCTGAACGATGTGCTGAAAGCATGTGGTGAAACGGCAATTCAAATCTCTCGGATGGACTGCGGAGGGGTATATCTGCTCAATGAAGAAACGGGCGCCCTGGAACTTATCTATTACAAGGGATTATCACATGAATTTGCAGAACAGGTGACTTACTATTCAAAGGAGTCATCAAATGTCCAATTGGTCAAAAAGGGAGAGCCAATTTATTGTCAATACCGGGATCTGGATCATACAATAAGGCTGCCGAAGTCGGAAGAGAACATTCAGTCGCTTGCCATAATTCCCATTCATTATGAGGGCAGGGCGATTGCATGCCTCAACGTTGCTTCATATTTCATGAAAGAAATATCATTGTTTACTAGAACAGCACTTGAATCGATCGCATCACAGGTCGGAGCCGCTATTGCCCGGGTGAAGGCAGAGGAAGCGTTGAGAAAGAGTGAAGAAATGTTCAGGGCTCTTGCGGAAAACTCCTCTGATACCATTATGAGATTCGACCGCCGGTGCCGGCATATTTATGTGAGCCCCAAGGCCGAACAGGAGACGGGTATCCCTCTCAAGGCATTCATGGGAAAAACACACAGAGAACTTGGATTCCCCAAAGATCTTGTTGAACAATGGGAATCGGCAATACATAAGGTGTTCGAGACGAAACAGCCGAATAGAATAGAATTTATGCTGCCGAGCTCGATATGGATAGACTGGTCATTGGTCCCGGAATTTGATGAGAATATGGAGGTAAAAGCCGTTATAACATCGGCACGAGATATTACGGAACGCATTATCCGGGAGCAGGAATTGAAGGATAACGAGGAGCGTTATCGCGTATTGATGGAGCATGTAGCAGATGGGGTGGCCCTGACTATTAACGGAACAATAATCTATGCCAATCAATCCTTTGTAAATCTGTTTGGTTTTTCAACTGCCGATCATGTTGTCGGGAAATATATGAGAGAGTTTATCCGGAACGATTATAATGAAGAATTTTTTAAGGATATGGAAAAAAAGGAAATTGAGAAGCAAGCGCAAAAGATGTTTCAAACCGTTTGTTTGGTTAAGGATGACTGTGAGTTATGGGTGGAAGGATATCATAATGTGATCCAATGGGAGGGACAACCAGCAGTCCTGACGACAATGAGAGACATTACAGAGAGAAAGCGGCAGGAACGATATGAACAGGAGGAAAAAGATCGTTTGAAGCGGGAAAACTTGCACCTCAAGTCAACAATGAAGGATCGCTGGCGTCTTGGAGCAATTATTGGAAAGAGTGCTGCCATGCAGGAGGTATATGAACTGATTCAAAGAGCCGCCGGGGCTGACGTGAGCGTTATTATTTATGGGGAATCCGGAACAGGAAAGGAACTGGTGGCCAAGGCTATACATGACATGAGTCGCAGAAAAGACGGGGAGTTTGTTCCTGTTAATTGTGGAGCCATTCCTGAGAATCTGCTGGAGAGCGAGTTCTTCGGACATAAAAAGGGCGCTTTTACAGGGGCTCATATTGATAAGCATGGCTACTTGGATTTAGCCAACGGGGGCAGTTTATTTCTTGATGAGATCGGTGAGCTTGGCATGAACATTCAGGTGAAACTTCTCAGGGCTCTTGAGGGCGGAGGATACACTCCTATAGGCACTGCACGAGTGCAAAACTCCGATTTTCGAATTATAGCGGCAACGAACAGGGATCTGGTTGATCACGTCAAGGAAGGAATGATGAGGGAAGATTTTTTCTATAGGATACATATTGTGCCGATAACCGTACCTCCATTGCGGGAACGTAGAGAAGATATTCCACTTCTCATAGAACACTTCTTAAAAAGGAATGGTAACGGCAGTAAAACGATTCAGATGCCCGGTAAGATCATGGATGCCCTCTATTACTATGACTGGCCGGGCAATGTCCGGGAATTACAGAATGTACTTCACCGGTATCTGACAATCAAAAGCCTCGATTTTATGTCTCCGTCTTCATCAAGAATGGAATCTGCGCAGGATTATACTGAGAACAAGTATGATGAAAATTGTACCAATCTGATTATGGCCCTTGAGCGATATGAGAAAAGTTTTATTATGAGAACACTTGAACAAAACAAGTGGCATCGCATTAAGGCGGCAGATGCTCTTGGAATCTCTCGACACACGCTCTTTCGTAAAATGAAAAATTATGAAATAGTCTAGCACCATAATGGAGCACAGGTGCAACAGCATTAATTGTATAGTATCTTCAGCATGATACGTATTATAAGCCTTCCTTTTGTGACATCCATGATCCATTTGTTTCTTATCGCTGTCAGTGGACTGACATAAAAATCTGAAATAAGCTATATATTATAGGTACATAGAAGTACACTTCGTTAGTGGCACGTCATTTGCGTTATACTACCTATAAACATTCGAAATAAAATCTACAGTAATGAGAAATGATATATGATGAAAATTCTAATCGTTGAGGACGATCTTTCCTTTTCTCCTATCAGTGAAGAATTAGATATATGGGGTTATAGTGCCGAATGGGTCACGTCGGGAGATGAAGCTCTGGAAAGAATGAAAGTTAAGATGTTTGATGTGATCATGCTTGATATTTATCTGCCCGATTGTTTGGGGTATCAGTTGATTCAAAATTTTAAGAGAATTAAACCGAATGTCCATATTATAACAATGACCGGACATAATTCACGGGAATTGGAGAAGGAGGTTCGTAAACAAGGAATTACGTATTACATGATAAAGCCTTTTGAGTTTGAACATTTGAAGACGCTCCTTGATCATATTCATTTAAGAGAGGGAAGTACTCAGTTGAAGGATAGGAGGTGGTATAATTAATAAAACTATTGCTGATTTTTAATCTAATTGACGAGAAGTGATGGCGTATGCCGATGCTATAAGGAAGAGGACATTGGAAAGACGCCTATCTTCGAAATGAATCTCAATGCCGACTTTATCATTTCTAAGCTTCCTGAGCACTGCGGGATGAGTCATTCTTATAAAGGACTGTAGGAACGGTAGAATTCATTAGCTCTCCAAATGGTATTACATCATATAAAATAAGATAAAAAATGTAATAGCTCTCTCAATAAATATCGGTAAATGATAAAAAATTTACCTTGTTATAAAAAAATATTTTTCGTTATAGATAATCCCCACGGTTAAACTTTATTATTTCAACTGTTGACGTTACAACAGCCCTGTTTATGAGGTCCTTAAGGGCATTACCATCGGGCAATGAATCTAAAATCGGCGTAACATTAGTGATATTCTCTTCCATCTGTGACACCAGTGTGTTGAGATCTTGGAGGCTAACCGACGGATTACTCAGCTGCTTCTGATACGTTTCAAGGGTGTCGAGAAACTGTTCGACATATTCGACATTCCGATTTTTATCAAAATTGTTAATCAAAGAAAAATCGTTTTTAGATGTTGATTGCATTGGCGGCAGTGAAGATGTTTGCGATACCGGAGCGGAATTTGAGTTAATCTGATTCTGTAGAATGTCGTCAAAATTTTGCCCTGTGGTGTTCACAGATTTTGACGTCTTTTTGCTGTCGACGGTATTAAGTATCTCGTACAGTGTTATTTTCATACTCTATCCTTTCACGTAGTAAGCTTAATTGATGCTCTCACTACAGGCAAATTTTTACTGAGTAGGAAAAATTTGCAGCTTATTTTTGGTATTTCTGAAGAAACAAAACAATGCCCATTGCTATGCAGCTGACCGCGAAACAACGGAAAAAGCTAGGGCAGAAAAAATAATAACATGCAATATCAGTATGTTAACACTATATCCCCTTTCGTTTCCTCATTGTAACAAAAGAAAATAATTGCAGCGACAATTTACAAGAGCACGATTTTGAATGACAATATTGCAGATACCATGCCACTGATAAAAATATGGAATCACCAGTAATGAATATGAAGAACGTTGGCATACATTTTGATTCATAGATGCCTGTGGAATAAAGTAGGTGTCAGGTGTTATGAGATGAAAACGATGTGGAATAGCCTTTACCGTTTTGACCAACAAAACGTCGCTCAAATAAGTTTATCCGGAAAAACGGGGATGGTGAAGAACTCTGATGTAATAAAAAACTTCAATGATATATTCAAAGAGCGAACGAATGCGCTGAAAGAATGTGAAATACCCTGTGTCGGAGAAGAGTTGCTGATGAGATTAAGGACAATCGTTCAGCGGCACATAAATGATCATTTACTCAGAGTGTTAATCGAACAATACGGAAGGGAACGGATCGATCATTCGAAGAGTGAGGCACAACTTTATGGTGAGGCATTAACAATATCAAAAGGAAACAATGCATCAAACGATAAAAATAGCAGCTTTCATTTCCGAGATTCGATTGATGCCATTATCGCTGATGCATC
>CAZCGI010000006.1:10214-10842 GCA_964498145.1 uncultured Syntrophaceae bacterium | reverse complement strand
ATAAAAACCGAGAGCGCTTTTAACACGACGAGCATCTCAGGGAAGGGAGCAATGGGATTGCTGCAACTCATGCCGGAAACTGCGAAAGACATGGGAGTTGAGAATGCGTTTGATCCACGGGAAAATATTATAGGAGGGACTCGATATTTAAAAATACTTCTTGATAGATACGGCGGAGATGTTGATGTGGCACTGTCCGCATATAACTGGGGTATGGGTAATGTGGAAAAGAACCCGGAGCGTATGCCGGAAGAAACCAAGTCGTATATTGTAAAAGTTAAAAAATTGTTTGCAGGATCGTTATCGCAACGGCAAACAGCTTGAGGAAATACACTATGTAATGTGCCTTTCACTGTGTGATCCCATATAAGTTGTATCGCCGATGGGCTTTTACAAAAGCATCTCAAGGGGTTGCAGCTCAAATATATTTAATTTTAGCAACAGACCGTCGAGACAGTATCTGCTTTGTCAATAATTCGGGATATGGGTAAAAGATACCCGATGATATCTATCTGTCAGTTTTTGCAAGGTTATATGGATAGAAATTGCATTATCAAAATGAATACATATATTTTTCTTTGACATGTTCGTGAAGGCCTCATATATTAAGCGACATTGTCAAAAATAC
>CAZCGI010000006.1:819-10204 GCA_964498145.1 uncultured Syntrophaceae bacterium | reverse complement strand
ATGGGTGAGAACCAAGAGATGAAACGTAATACCAATATGTTATGCTTAACCATTGACAGGTCTGCGGAGTCGGAAAGAAAATATGAGAACGAAAATACGAAAAGCAAAAGCCCTTAAATATGCCGGTGCCATTATGCTGCTTGCAGGAATAAAAGCACTTGATACCTTCTATTTTGTGTCCGGAAGAACAGAAGGGAGAAAACGAGAATCGGAAATAATCTTTCCAATAATGCATGCATTGGATAAGGTTAAGCAAGACTGCAATCAGTCGAATATTCTCCGTATAATGACATTAAATATTGCTCATGGGAGAAAGAACGGATGTCATCAATTTCTGAAGCGGACGACGACTATAAAATCGAATCTCGATGATGTTGCTTCCGTGATCAAACGACAGAATCCTGACGTGGTAGCACTGCAGGAGGCAGACGGACCGTCTGCCTGGAGCGGGAGTTTTGATCACGTGCAGTACGTGGCGGAAAAAGCCGGCATTGTCTATTCAATTCGAGGAGAACATGTAAAGCGAAAGAACACGTCCTATGGAACGGCTATCCTGTCAGATTATCCTATGAATACGTGCGCTTCTGTCAGGTTTCCCCCGTCACCACCGACTTTTCCCAAAGGGTTTGTGATTTCAACGATCACTGTACCCGGCAATTCCTCTGTTGATGTTGTGTCGGTTCATCTGGATTTTTCACGAAAAACAGTTCGGGAACAGCAAGCCCTCGCAATTGTTGACCTTTTGATGAAGAGAAAAAGACCATTGATTGTAATGGGCGACTTTAATTGTGAGTGGACGTCAAAAGAAAAGACACTGCACGTTTTGATGGATGAACTCCAGCTTAGAGCATATCGTCCGGGTGCAAAGAACATGGTAACCTTCCCAAAATCAAGTAAACGTCTTGACTGGATCCTCGTATCACCGGAATTTGACTTTATCTCTTATGATATTATCAGTGATACCATATCCGATCATCAGAGTGTCATCGCAGATGTAAAATTTAAAACCGATGGCTGAGAAGAAACGTATCAACGATTTTTTCAAATCTGAGTGAAGTGAAGGATAAACACTCCCAACTGGCTCTGCCTGAAGAATGAGTCTCTGAAATACTTGAATTGAGTTTAAATGGGCTCAAGAGCTGCATAGACTCAGGGAAGACGAATGTGAGGAGCAATTTGTCGATTACCTGTATACCTGCGTATTCACGGCTCATTTCATATAAAACATTCAATATTTGAAAGAATTATGTGGCATAAATCATAGTCGATGGATGATTATGTTCGAGAAGCTCGCTTTTTAACGTCGAAGATCGGGATGAACCAATGGAAAGTTTGATTGCTTTTATCGCCGGAGTTTTTTTCGGTGCTGCCGTTGTTTTTATCGTTTACATATTGCGAAAGCGTGAGGCCCATGAACTTGCCCGGGAATTGGTGTTCGAGACGGAGGCGAGAAAGAGTCAAGAAATAGATGGCATTATCGACAATATTAAAAACTCCTTCGGAGCACTTTCATTTGAGGCTCTATCGAAGAATACGCAGGAATTTTTAAAACTCGCTAACGAAACACTTTCGATACAGACACAATCGGGAGAAAAGGAACTCGAATGCAAGAAAAAACTCATAGATCAGACACTTGTAATGATGAAGGAAGACCTTGTCGGTATTCAAAAACTGGTAACTAATCTCGAAAAAGATAGAGAACAAAAATTCGGTGAACTTGCCCATCATCTGAGAAACGCATCGGAAGAGACACGAAGACTCCAAGAAACAGCAAGTTATTTGCAGGCGGCTCTTGCAAGCACGAAAGTGCGAGGACAATGGGGAGAACGGATGGCGGAAGATGTTTTAAAGCTTGCAGGATTCGTCGAAGGTATCAATTACAGCAAGCAAAAAGCTTTGGAAACAGCAGGATCACGACCGGATTATACGTTTCTCCTTCCACAGAATCTGAAGGTCAATATGGACGTCAAGTTTCCCCTTAATAATTATTTAAGATACCTTGAGGCAAATGGGGAGACCGATCAGGAGTCTTATAAGAACCAGTTTATGAAAGATGTGAAACAGAGAATCAAGGAGGTAACAACAAGAGATTACATAAATCCGAGCGACAATACCGTTGATTATGTGATCGTATTCATCCCGAATGAACAGGTGTATGCCTTTATAAATGATAATGACCGAACGATCATCGATGAAGCATTGAAACAAAAGGTAATCCTCTGCTCTCCAATTACCCTCTACGCAATTCTGGCAGTCATCAGGCAGGCTGTGGATAATTTCAATCTTGAAAAGACGGCGGCACAGATCATGTCGCTCCTCGGTGCTTTTCAGAAACAGTGGGAATCCTTTGTTTCAACCATGGAAAAAATGGGGAGGAGAATCGAGGATGCGCAAATGGAATACAACGCCCTGGTGATAACCCGTCGGAATCAGCTCGAACGTCCCCTCAGGCAGATTGAGGAGTTAAGAGTACAGCAGGCAAGTCTCGAGACTGTCCAAATTGAGGAGATAGAGAACGGAAATTATCTATCGAGAGTCGATGCGGGCTTACCGGATGAACCTGTTAAATAGGAATAGGAAATTATGAATTCTGAAAACAAAAACAGAATATCGCATGATTACCGTGATGTGACCAATTTACCCGCAATAATGATGCGTCGAAGACGTTTTTCGTAAAAGAATTTTCTTACCAAAAGAATTTTGTCAAGATTATCCGAATTATGACCGATACATGAAGTATAAAAGTATGGTGAATTAGAAGTGGATTTTACGTGATGATATCTATCGGCACCTTGCGGACATCAGAACTACAAAGAATACGGAGAGCTTCAGCATATCTTTTTTCACTGGAACAGGCAAAAGATGATTCGTTCCTCGAAAATCTCAACATATCGGCCATTAAAAAGGCATTCAGGGTCAAGGCTAAACGATATCATCCGGATTACCACCTGAATGCGGGTTCTGACGAAATCGAGAAGAGAAAAGAGCGGTTTGTGAGAGTAGAGGAGGCATATCAGGTCTTGCGTTCTTATGTGCCGGGAAAAAACTCAATTGATGTTCAAACCTCCGAAAAACGGCCCAGGAAATAAACGAGTGTCTACACTAGACGACATACTTGTGTCCAGTAAGTATGGTCCTTTGTTGATCGGAGGTGACAGTTCACATTTAGGAGCGTCAAACATCGGTTTTTCTCGAAAGCTCAAGCTTGTGAGGGCGATAAAAGAAATAAATGCCGATTATGTCATCTTGGATCTGGGTGGTGATACCTCATACAATGTTATAGATTTCTTCCTGACAGCGGATCAAGGCATTATATTGACAACATGTGATCCTGCATCATATCTTGAAGCATATAATTTCATTAAGGTCGCGCTTTACAGAAAATTAAGCAGGCTTTTCGGGTCTGAATCGGAATTGAAGAAAGAAAAGGACGTTTCGCTGGAAAAGCTTATCGAGGAGTTTACACAATCACCGAATGTTTCAAGGTTCAAAGTGATCGATGAATTAATGACAGAAGTGGCAGAAAACCATCATCACCATTTCAGTCTTATCCGAGAGGTTGTCGGCAGCTTCAGCCCATTACTGCTGGTTAACAGGGTAAGCAGCCGATGCAATGTGCCCCAGGTGGTTAAACGGTTGCAGGATGTCTCAAGAAAAATGCTGTCAATAAACATCAAATATCTGGGATTCCTTCCTCAGCAGACCGAGATTGAGGTCAGCGCCCGGAATTTGATTCCCACCATAACATCGCATCCCGGCAGTATGTTTGCACAGGGCATGCAGGTCGTTACGAACAGTCTGGTTGCGAACTGATGGTCGCCATTAAAACGACTCTACGTTTCGCCTGTCAATTGAAATGGTCAAGGATGAATGCTTCGACATTACAAACGACAACATTTTTGCAGAACGAATTGACCGGATAGATGAATGGTTGTGACGTGAAAAATGGAACACTGGACAAAATGATTTTTGTGAATTCAGGTTCCGTTACGTCAATTTTTCTAGATGTAATAGAGTTCGGAACCGAGAATTCTCATCCAGTTATCGTTCAATACTCCAACGGCTTCTTTAATGGATTCCATTCCCATGATTAATACGGTTATATCCCCGGTACCGATGCATGGATATATGTAGTCAACATTGATATTGGCATCTTTCAACAACCGTAATACCGCATTCAACCCTCCCGGATGGTGGGGTACCTCACAGGCAATAACATCACGCTCTTCAATATGATAACCAGCCGTTTTTAGAACATTAACAGCTTTGGGCGGGTCATTTGCAACAAAGTGAATTTTTCCGATGTCACCATCGGTCGTTACATACAATGCAATGATATTGATTCTATTATCACCCAGCAAATCACTGACGATAGAAAGAGCACCTGGCTCATTTTTAAGGGTAAGATCGATTTGCTTTACGGTTTTCATATGCTAAACTCCTTGTAAGACATAATCGGCACCTGCATCCAGGCCCTTTTTATTCGATTTCATCGTAGAGGCTTTTTTACCTTTTGTGATTTCGGCGAGTGCATTCAGGATTGATTCCATTGATGTTAACTGCGAATGAGCCACAAAAGCTCCCAGCATAATCATGTTGCTGATCCTTTCGTTTCTGAGCTTTTTGGCCATGTCGCTGGCAGGTATCTTAACGACAGAGATATCATCCCGGGATATTTCCTTGGTCACTAGACTGGAATTGATGAAGATGGTTCCACCACTGCTGATCATGCTTTCATATTTAATCAGAGACGGATTGTTCAGAATGACTGCATAGTCCGGTGCTGATGCGACAGGTGAGAAAATTTCTTCGTCTGAAACGGCGACCGTGCAGTTTGCCGTTCCCCCCCTCATTTCTGCGCCGTAGGCTGGAAGATATGTTATGTGTTTTCCATCATTCATAACTGACATGGCAAAGGCATATCCCATCATAAGAACACCTTGACCACCGAATCCTGCAAATACCGTTTTTTTCATCATGAATAAACCTTCTTAGTCCTTTTCAGGGGCGGAGGTTGATTATTTAATCAATCTTTCCTATCGTATCCTTGATGACTTTCAGCGGAAATGTTTTCATCATCGTGTCATCAATCCATTTTGTCGCATCAATCGGCGTCATTTTCCAGTTAACGGGGCAGGGGGATAGAATTTCGATAAGTGAAAATCCGAGTCCCGCCATTTGCATTTTAAAGGATTTCGTTATCGCTCGTTTGGTTTTCCTGATATTTTTCGGCGAATTAACGGCCGTCCGTTCTATATAAGCACTGCCTTTTGCAATTGCGAGCATTTCACTGAGATCAATAGGGGCTGCATCGCGACTTTGATCACGCCCTCCCGGAGTGGTCGTTGCTTCCTGGCCGAGAAGCGTTGTTGGGGCCATTTGGCCTCCGGTCATGCCGTAGCAGGCGTTATTGATAAAGAAAACAGAGATATTTTCACCTCTGTTTGCCGCATGTATCGTTTCAGCGGTTCCGATGGCTGCTATGTCGCCGTCTCCCTGATAACTGAAGACAATACGATCAGGGAGTGCCCGCTTCAGCCCTGTAGCAACCGCGGCACCTCTGCCGTGCGGAGCCTCACCCATGTCTACATCAAGGTAGTCGTATGCCAGAACAGCGCAACCGGCAGGAGGAACACCGATTGTTTTCTCACCGATGTCCAGCTCTTCGATAACTTCAGCAATCAATCGATGAATGATGCTGTGTCCGCAACCGGGACAATAGTGAAAAACTGCTTTTTTCAGATATTTCGGTCGTTGAAAAACCTTCTTCATTGCCTTTTATCCCTCTTCAAGATTCTGACGATGGTAAAGGGTATTAACTATTTTAGCAATTTCATCGGGCGTGGATATGGTGCCTCCCGGGCGGCCATAAAAATGAACGTTGCTTCTTCCTTCCAGTGAGAGTTTCACATCCTCGACCATCTGTCCCATATTCATTTCAAACACAAGGAAATCTTTGATATGTCTGCTCAGGTCCCGTAGAGCTTTTGTCGGATAAGGCCAGAGCGTGATTGGCCTGAACAGGCCTACTTTCAATCCCATTTCTCTGACCCTTTTAACGGCCCCTTTCGCAATGCGTGCAGCAGTACCATAGGCGATAACGGCAAAATGAGCATCATCAGTCATATATTTTTCTGCTTCCGGTATTTCTCGGGTTATTGTGTCGTATTTTCGAGCAAGTTTCCAATTCAGTTCTTCCTGCTTTGCCGGGTTGAGAAGAAGCGAAAGAATAATTCTGCTCTGTCTTCCCTTGGCACCGTCAAGGGCCCATGGTTTTTGCGGTAAAGTATGAACATCAATCGGTTCGGGAAATACGACCGGTTCCATCATTTGTCCCATCATACCGTCAGCCAGGATTAGAACGGGGCTTCGATATTTGTCAGCGTAGGTAAATGCCGTCCTCGTTAGATCAGCAAGTTCCTGCCCTGAATCCGGTGCGAGAACGATTGTTCGGTAATCACCGTGTCCGCCGCCTCGCGTTGCCTGGAAATAATCACCCTGGGACGGTGCAATATTGCCGAGTCCCGGTCCACCCCGCATGGTATTAACAATGACGGCTGGCAGCTCCTGGGCGGCAAGAAACGATATGCCTTCCTGCTTCAAGCTGATACCCGGGCTTGATGAACTTGTCATTGCCCGCGCACCTGCCATTGCCGCGCCGATAACCATGTTGACGGCGGCGAGTTCACTTTCTGCCTGGATAAATGTACCGTCCGCGATAGTATTCATGGAGCGGGCCATGTATTCGGTCAGTTCGTTCTGTGGTGTTATGGGGTACCCCGCATAGAATCGGCAGCCGGCACGAATTGCCGCGTCCCCGATTACCTGCGTTCCTCTCATTAATACTTTTTCACTCACGATAAACCTCTATTGCAACATCTGGACAGACCAGCGCGCAGGTGGCGCATCCGGTGCATTCACGTTTTTTGTTGTTATCTTCGGCATAGTATGCGGGATAATACCCGAACTGATTGAGCTCATCAAATATTTCAATCAGCCCGTTCGGACACGCCGCAATACACAGGTAACATCCCTTGCATAGCTCCCTGTCGATTGTGATCGTACCTTTTTTTCCGGCCATGATAGTAACCGCCTCATTCGGTCAGGTTCATTGAAAATCCTGGTAATTTTGTGCAAAACGGAGAGACACTATGATTAAGTTTCACATTTGTCAAGTATTTTCATGCGTGAAGTTTATAAAAATGGCGACGTGCGAGCTAAGTGATTGATATCGACTGATACACTGTATCCCGGAGTGTTAAAAATTACAGTGCTGTGATTCTCTGGAAAGTAGTTATCTATACCCGTATATAGAAGCGGAAGGGCGGTTTTTGATTTACAGTCTTATGGTGCCGGTTTATGTTTTCCGATATTAGAGGATGATATTAAGAATCCCCCCCACAATCATTGATGTAATAATCATGATTGACGCCGATTTGAGAAAATCTTTAAGGCCCAGTTCTTTCAAAAGAACAACAAACGTGGCGATGCAGGGGAAAAACATTGTCAAAACGACACTGCCGATAACCATTTGCTTGGCGGTCAATGGGAGTAATCCCAGCATGCCAAGTGCGGCGTCTTTTCTGATGAAGCCGATAACGATTCCGGTAATAGCTTCCTTGGGGAGGCCGAGAATTCCCGTTATGACCGGTGCCGTAAAGCGTGCTACAGCTTCAAATACTCCGAATACGAAAAGGATATTGATGATCAGCACGGCAGCTAGGATAATCGGAACTGCTTCTATAAGAAAATGACGTATCCGCATGCCGAGTTTTTGGAAGACAGAATGCCATGGTGGAAAACGATAGGGCGGTATTTCGATCAGAAGCTCAGGACTGAGACCTTTCAATAAGCGATTCAGTATACTTCCGAGAATGATCCATATGCAGAACAGGGTGATATAAACTATAAGAACATAGTGCCCCCCGAATTTACCGACAAGCCCGAAGATCATTGCCTGAGCCGTTGCGCACGGTATTGCGATGCAAACCAGAGTGGCGGCGATGAATCGTTCCCGCCTGCTTTCAAGGACGCGTGTTGACAATACTGCCGGGACATTGCATCCGAAACCAAGGAGGGTGGGGACAATGGCATACCCGTGCAATCCGAGGCGATGCATTGTCGTATCGAGGAGGATTGCCAGTCGCGGAAGATACCCGATATCTTCCAGGAGTCCCAGGATGAAGTAAAAGGCGAAAATATAAGGAAGCACCATGGCAAACGGAACGTAGAGCCCGCTGCTGAGAAGGCCGAACGATTCGACGAAGTGGATTTTACCTTCGATTAACTTACCGACGATAATATCATGGAGAAAACCACTTCCACCCATTACGATGCTTAATTTCATGAGGAGGGGAGACCAGACATTATTAAAGATAGGATCAAAAATATAATTTATCAGCGTTTCACCAATAAAACGAATGAAGAAGAATGATACGGCAAGAACCGCCGCGGCAATAAATCCTCCGTATCTCGGTTTAACGCTGGCATCTTCCAGATGTTCATACCAGGTGTGATGACGATGCGTTATATGTTGAACCTGGTCAATTATGGTTCCGATTGTCGCCCACCGTTCATTGAGACTGCTCGGCAGATTCTGAGGATGTTTTGCATGGGGAATGCTCTTGACGAGTTCATTTATTCCCTGTCCCGTTCTCGCAGATATAGGAATTACCGGGACACCGAGAATATCTCGGAGCTTGTCAATATCAATAGAAATCCCCCGGTGTTTTGTGTCGTCCCATAGGTTAAGGGCGACAACGACAGGTATCTCCTGTTCCAATAACTGCAGTGTCAAATAGAGGTTACGTTCAAGATTGGTAGCATCAACTACATCTATGATCACATCACCTGATGGCATCATTTCCGCAGCGACTTCTTCCGCTTCGCAGGTCGGTTCAAGCGTGTACGTCCCCGGTACATCGATGACTTCCGCGGGTTTTCCACTCACCTTCATGAATCCTTTGGTATAATTAACGGTCGTCCCGGGATAATTTGAAGAAATGACGCGTACGCCGGTTAGACGAGAAAAAAGGACACTTTTCCCGACATTCGGGTTACCCATGAGTAAGATTTTCATTCTGATTTCCGTTCTACATCGACAAGAATCTTACTTGCCATACCAAAACCAAGGGCAATCTGAGATCGATTAACCTGAACGGTGACAGGTCCTCTGGAGAACATAGAACTGATTTTTTTAATTTTTTGACCTGGTATTATTCCAAGCGCACCAAGACGGCTTATCAAGGCGGCGCCGCCCTGAATCTCTCGTATTGTTCCGCTTTCATTTGATTTTAGTTCATTCAGTGCTGTAACCACAACATCCTCTCATTTCGCACTATGGCACACATTCGAAAGAAAAAATAGATTAAAACATCTACTCATC
>CAZCGI010000006.1:0-750 GCA_964498145.1 uncultured Syntrophaceae bacterium | reverse complement strand
TAATGTGCACTTCGTAATGGTCATAGTGTAGTCATCTTTTTTGAAATATCAACTATGATTGTGTGTAACATCATGATGCTTTGATCAGACGCATCGTAGAGTTGACATGACATCGCGGTATAAATTTTACACAGTGTTTATGCAATAAAAATCGAATGTCATGGTGTAAGAATTTTCATCCATTTTACGTAATGTTTCAATTACCTGAGGAAATACTTTTTTAAGTAAGCTATATCGAGGAGGAAATGTGAAACTGGCAATTTCTTCAACAGGGACTGAGTTATCGAACCTGGTCGATCCGAGATTCGGCAGGTGCCGGTACTACGTTATCGTCGATTCCGAAACAATGGTATTTTCGGCAATAGAGAATACCGGACAGCACATGCAATGAATAACCCGTGGTACGGCTACCGGGGACCTTGTAGCCGGTCAGAACGTCGATGGTGTCATTACTGGGCATATTGGTCGAAAAGCCACGGACATTTTAAAAAAGGCTGGAATAAAAGTATATCTCGGTGCAAAGGGTACTGTGGAAGCGGTCATGGCACTTTTTAATGAGGGAAAGCTGAAGGAAGAATAACGGGTTCGCTAACAGGATATCGTGGATCGTGATAAAGCTAAAAACGAATCACGACCCACGAGTGATGAAATGCATTTATTTGAATGAATGTTCAGGGCCCGGGAATGCGCCGTTTTTGACCTCATCAATGTACTGGGCTATGGCATCTTTCATCGTTGCATTGAGATTGG
>CAZCGI010000005.1:0-19525 GCA_964498145.1 uncultured Syntrophaceae bacterium | reverse complement strand
GCTTAATGATCTTTGCCAGATTAAAGTCAAGGAAGCACAGGATAACGATTCGGTAACACCGGGAACAGCATTAATTGCACCGGGAAATTTTCACATGATCCTGAGACGGAGTGGCGCACGGTACTATGTTCAGGTGAAGGACGGACCGATGATTCATCATCAACGCCCGGCCGTCGATGTCCTTTTCAAATCGACAGCAAAATATGCCGGGACAAATTCTATCGGAGTCATACTTACCGGGATGGGATCCGACGGTGCGGAAGGGATGCTGGAAATGAAAAATGCCGGGGCTAAAACAATAGCCCAGGATGAAAAGACATGCGTCGTGTATGGCATGCCCAAAGAGGCGGTAAAGTTACAGGCAGTGGACAAAGAGGTTCCACTTGAAAAGATCGCAGATGAAATTATTAGGATGGTGTAGCATATGAAATATGATAAAATTACGGGCATAATGAATGATATTGCTTCCAATTTTCTCTGTCTGGATGACCAGCACATTGATGTTCCCACTACCGGAATGTTTCTCAATCAGTTGGAAAGTCTGGTTGCTGAAGGTGATTCGCATACAATAGAACCTTTATCGCGAGTTGCCCACGGTCTTTCCATACTCCTGGAAAAAATGGTTTTAAACAATGTCAGTCAGGAAGACGGATGCAGATCTTTCGAACAGGGCATCACCATAATGCAGGATATCGTCTCAGACTTCGAGAAGAATGGTTCTTATGGTGGGGATATAGAGTCATTTATGGAATCGCTATCCGGATTAACCGGTGTCGTCGAATCGGTCAGTTCAGAGGATTATCAACCTCCCGTCACGGAGGTGATACCCCAGGAAATGGAACAGGAGGAGGAACGATTCGAGGTACAGGATGAATCGCTTCTGAAAGATTTCATAACCGAGGGACTGGAGTATATCGGTGAGATTGAAGTTAATGTATTGAATCTTGAGCAGAGTCCCGAAGATAAAGATTATATTAATGCCGTTTTCAGACCGTTTCATTCCATAAAAGGTGTCGCAAGTTTTCTCGATTTGAAGGACATACGAGAGCTCGCCCATGATCTTGAAACACTCCTTGACAGGGCTCGCAGTGCCGAGTTACCCGTCAATTCAGCTCTTATCGACATAATTCTTGATGGCGCCGATGCCCTCAAGGAAATGATAGAGAGTCTTAAGGAAGTCCTGGAAGGGACGCGGAATCAACCGTTGAAACTCGACACTGCCGATCTGCAGAATAGGATTGTAAATATTGACAGCACTCTCGATGATGGAGACGTAAAGAGACTGGGGACCATACTTGTCGAAGATGGTGTTATCTCTGAGGACATACTTGAGGAGACATTGCATGATCCTGAAAAATCAGAGACAAAGAGGATCGGGGAAAAGCTGATCGAGGACGGTAAGGCAACGCCGAAGCAGGTTTCAAAGGCATTAAGGAAGCAGGTCCAGCAGACAGCGGCGACGAACACGATCCGGGTGGATGTTAAAAAACTGGATGACCTGATCGATATGATCGGAGAACTGGTTATCACTCAGGCGATGATCAAGCAGAACCAAACAATTCTTTCGAGTGCAGATCGCAAGCTTGTCAGCGATATTTCACAGTTGACAAGCATTACATCGGAACTTCAGCGAACGTCAACAAGTTTACGGATGATTCCCATCAAGCAGACATTTCAGCGTATGGCGCGACTCGTCAGGGACCTTACAAAGAATGTAGGAAAGAATGTGACAATTAACTTGTCCGGAGAGGAAACGGAAATCGATCGGAACATGGTCGAAGAGATTTATAATCCGCTGGTGCATATGATCAGAAATTCAGTGGATCATGGTATTGAAACCCCTGATGAACGGGAAAAATCGGGAAAGCCTGAAAAAGGGCTCATTGAATTGAAGGCATACCATAAGGGGGGTAACATCGTTATAGAGATTACTGACGATGGCAGAGGGCTCAAGAAAGATAAGCTGATAAAGAAAGCCATTGACAAAGGTTTAATTAAAAATGCCGATAACATGTCGGATCATGAAATATTTAAGCTTATATTCCATCCCGGATTTTCCACTGCGGAGAAGATTACCGATGTGTCCGGTCGAGGTGTTGGAATGGACGTTGTAAAACAGGCAGTAGAGAAACTGCGAGGAAAGGTAGAAATTAGCAGTACAGAAGGGAAGGGGACCACGTTTGCAACGCATTTTCCCCTGACAATGGCAATAATCGATGGAATGATTGTCAGGGTCGGGCAGGAAAAATATATCATACCTGCAACGGCAATTCGTCAACTTCTTCGTCCGCTGAATTCCGCTTATAACAATGTAGTCGGCAAAGGTGAAATGTTGAATGTCATGGGCAATCTGCTGCCCCTGGTGCGGCTTCATGATATTTTCGATATTGAATCAGCTTATAAGAACCCATGGGATGCGCTCGTCGTTGTTGTGGAAGCGGAAAATCGTTCCAAGTGTTTACTGGTCGATGAGGTGCTCGGTAAGGAAGAAGTTGTCATAAAAGGGCTGGGGGACGGACTAAAAAATATAAAAGGAGTGTCGGGTGGAGCAATACTCGGTGATGGAAATGTTGGTCTTATCATAGACCCTGAAAGCCTGTTCACGCTGAGTGAGAACTGAGAACCCGGTATGCAATGAACAATGCATGGAAATATATAATTATAGGAGATGACATATGGATAAGAGCAGCAAGATACTTGTTGTTGATGATTTTGCAACGATGAGAAAAGTTATTCGAAATCTGTTGAAACAAATAGGATACGAAAACATTGCAGAGGCTGAAGATGGTGAAATGGCCCTCAAGGAATTGAAGTCTCAGCATATTTCCTTTGTCATTTCAGATTGGAATATGCCCAATATGACAGGTCTGGAACTTTTAAAGGCAGTTCGAGCCGATGGTGATCTGTGCAAAACGCCCTTTTTGATGGTGACGGCAGAGGCACTTCAGGACAACGTCTTGCAGGCGGTTAAAGCAGGTGTCGACAACTACATAGTCAAACCCTTTACCGCAGAAGTGCTCAATGAAAAAATAAGTGAAATCATTGCAAAATATAATAAGTAGCAATAGCGAAAGTGACAAATTATGAACGTACAACTCATAAACCCTTTTTTAGAAGGGACGATCAGTGTTTTACAGACCATGGCCTTTATCGTACCGAGAGCAGGCAAACCGTACCTTAAAAAGGAAAATCGGGCGAAGGGTGATATTTCCGCAATTATAGGAATTACCGGTTCTGTCGTTGGCTCACTTGCTTTAAGCTTCAGCGAAACATGTATCATTAAGATTGTATCGAATATGCTTGGAGAAGATATAAAGAGTCTTAACGGAGATATTAAAGATGCGGTCGGAGAGATTACCAATATGGTATCGGGGGTGGCCAGGCAGAAGTTGGAGCAGGAAGGAGTCGTCCTCAAGGCAGCGATCCCTACAGTTGTAACTGGTAAGAGTCATTCTATTTCTCACGTGTTGGGCGGACCGAGCATAATTATCCCCTTTGAAACTGATGATGGCCCCTTCGTCGTTGATATTTGCCTCGGTGAATCCAATGGACAGGCACATCCATCGTGATGATAATAATTCCTTCAATCAGAAAAAGAATAAGATGTGCAGAGGCGGAACAGCACTCGTTTTGGAGGAGTCGTGCGGGGGAAATTTATAGACATCCCATGTTATCAATGGCAATGATCGTCATTTTTTGATAGAGATGTCTGCGGTACCGGTTTGTTACGACCTCGAAAGCACATTCCCTTCATGCAGAAAAGTAGCTAGGGCATGGTGAATATTTATGGAATGTAGCAAAAGCCGAGTATCCCATACGATATTTTCGATGTTCATTTTTGAATTTTGACAATTCCTTTCCTTATCTTGTTGCGCCGACCCGGACGTCTGCTCAACAAACGCTGTTATTGAAACATAAAGGCTCATAGTAGATTCTTGCGGTAAGGAAAAAGAACCGAGTAGTAACAAATTACCTGTCATACGAAAGATCTTCGCCGTGATCTGATCACAACGGAGGAAAATTGTGAAAGGAATAAAGATGCGTGACGAAGAAATCATAATGGGCAGCGAAAACATTCTCCTTGTGGATGATGAAGATGCAGTGTTGGAGGTTAACCAGGAGATTCTCGAGACACTCGGGTATCAGGTCATTGCCGCCAGTTCGGGGAGTGAAGCAATAGATCTCTTTAAGAACAGAGAGAATATCGATCTGGTTTTACTCGATATGATTATGCCGGGGATGAGTGGTGCGGAGACATTTGACGCCCTGAGATCAATTAATCCAAACATAAAAGTGATTCTCTTAACGGGTTATAGTTTTGATGGACAAGCCTCAAAGATTCTGGAGAACGGATGTAACGGATTCATTCAGAAGCCCTTCCGAATAGCAAATCTGTCGCAAATGATTCGAAAAGTCCTGAACAACGGGTAGCGGATCTTTTATGGAGAGATGCGCTGAGGCATCATGTCTGTCGTTCATTCCGGAGTCTTACATTCCCCTTATCATTTGTGACCCCGTATCGTTTTGACCATCGGCTCAGTTTTTCAAAGGCATCTTCAACAGCCTTAAAGAGGGTATCCAGTTTAATTGGTTTCGTAAAGTAATCATCGAAGCCCGCTTCGCGGCATTCTTCTATATCGAAAAGGGTTGCCCACCCCGTTATTGCGTAGATAATTGAAAGAGGTTTCAATACACGGATCTGCCGGCATAATTCAATGCCATTCATGCCGAATAATTTCAAATCGAGAAATATTACATCAATCGTATCTTGGGCCAGGATGTCAAGGGCGTCCATGCCACTTTCTACAGAACGAACGAGGTACCCGGCGTCACTGAAGACTTCTTCAAAGAGACTTCTCACTGCTTCATCATCATCAACGATCAATATTTTTTTTTCCATGACATTAAAATCCCCTGCATCCGTATCATTAATTATGAGAATCGGAGAGTTGTAACCTCAGATTATCTTTGACCATGAAACTATTACCATTATCGGAAGTGAATTTCTACTGCTTTTACTTAAGAGTGAAACTGATATGACCGCACGACATTTCGAATACTGTTGTCGGGACAAAGCTATGATCATTCATTCTGATGGCAATCATGTGGGTACCCCTGATCATGGAAGTCCGACTTCATGAATATCCCTAAAGGAGAGAGTGGCAAGTGTCGATATAATAGTTAGAAATAAGCGTATTTTTAAATAGTTCGGGGGCGACACGACAGTGTCATGGTACCGTTATAGTTGTGCAATCGGGACAATTGATGCATGATTCATCGGCATCGGTTTGTTTCGCAGGAGGGGACCATCCGTTTACCATGTGTTTAATCAGATTAGAACAATTGAAACTTGATATGGTGTTGGCAGAGGATTTGAAGGATCATAACGGCCAGTTCCTCTTACCAAAGGGAACATGTCTGACAGCCCGCCAGATTAGGATGCTTAAGATGTGGGGTGTTATTGAAGCCAACGTCGAGGGAGATTGGGATGGAGCAGAAAAGCATCAAATGGTCAATGAGTTAAATCATGATACGATTGACATGGCCGAGAGAATAATGACACAGCGATGCAAATACAATAATTCAGAACATCCTGTTATTAAGAAATTGATGCATCACGGAGCAGTGCGAATCGGAATTGCAGTTCAGGGTGGGAAGTATAGAGAACATCGCGGCTGTTGTTATGGCGATCTGTCCGTCGATATGAGACCTGAAGAATTTTCCAAAGAGACTGATCCTCTTACTTTTATCAATGATGAAATTAAGTTGCCGACGCTTTCCGGTGTCTTCATGAAAATTAATGAAACGATCATGAATCCGAGATCATCGGCGAACGATATTGCTAATGTTATCAGCAAGGATACGAGTCTGGCTGCGCGACTTCTCAAAATCGTCAACAGCGCTTTTTATGGATTTCCGTCAGAAATCGATACCCTGACGCGTGCTGTGGCTATCGTTGGAACGAAGCAACTCAGTATATTGGCTTCGTGCATTAAAATTATTGATGTGTTTGATGAAATATCATCGGAAATTATCGACATGAAAACATTCTGGCGGCATAGTATTGCATGCGGTGTAATTTCAAGACTTATAGCGGGATATAAAGGCATTCACAATACGGAACGTTTGTTCGTTGCGGGTCTTCTTCATGACGTGGGACGGCTCATTATTTATACGTATATGCCGGCCATCGCTCTGGCTCTTTTTGTCAAGGCTCGAAATGACGAGTCCTTGTTATATAGACTTGAGAGTGATGTGATGCATTTTAATCATGCTGAAATCGGAGGGATCCTTTTGAGGCACTGGAAGTTTCCCCTTTTTTTGGAAAGTATTGTTACGAATCATCATAAGCCGAAGGATGCACACTATAAACGGGAGACCTCCATTGTTCACATTGCCGATATCATTTCCAATGCTGTAGCTCAGGGGTCAAGCGGAGAATATTTTGTGCCGCCGCTGGAATATGATGCGTGGAATTGTTTGGGACTGTCTCTTCATGTTATCGATGCGATCATTAACCAGGCAGATCGACAAATAGAAGAAATATACGCATTTTTCTGTTCGAATGAATAATAAAACGCAGAAAAAAACCATAGGGTTCCTCCAGAAAAGAATTGAATATCTGGAGGATATCAATCGTCTTACCCTTGATGCACTCGAGACGGCTGCCTCACTGTGCGATTTTCAGCCGAGTATCAATCGTCTTCAAAACAATCTGAATATATTGAATGAAACACGAGTTCGTCTTCATCGATTGATTCAATGGAAAGTGACAGCTTTCTATATGGTCAATGAGAAAAACTTTGATTTTTCACTTTCGAGTGTGGACCCGGTTCATTTCAAACAATCGATTCAATATGATGTAGATTATTTTATCGAGAACGGGACATTTGCTTTAGCCCTTCGAGAAAGGCGTCCTCTCATTGTCATATCCGAGGATTACAAACGCCGTTTTATAATACATGTCATGGCTACCAGCACGAAAGTCAGAGGCATGTTTATCGGACAACTTGATGAACAGCATGAAGACGTGCCGGATATATCCCTGTCAATGATGTCCATCATTCTCCTCAACAGCTCGAATGCCCTTGAAAGCAACGAACTATATAATACCATATGGAATATTAACGACAGCCTGCAGAAAAAGGAAAACTATAAGACGCTTTTCGAAGCTGCCCCGGATGGTGTCGAGGTGCTGGACGGTCGGGGAACGATTATCGATTGCAATGAGTCACAGCTTGCAATGCTTGGGTATAAACGGGATGACATCATCGGTAATCACACTTCTTTCATCTTTTCCGACCGGTGTAAGGACGTGTTCAACGACAAGTATGCAGTCCTTAAAGAACGGGGGTACTTTGAGGGAGAGATCGAATTGGTGAGGCGTGACGGATCGATTGTTCCCGTCTGGAGAAAAGAAAAGGCAATAGTAAATGACAAGGGGGAGTTTGTCGGAGCAGTTATTTACAACCGGGATCTAATGGCCCGAAAACATGCTGAGGAAGAGAAAAAGAGACTTCAAGCCAAATTGCAGCGAGCCGAAAAAATGGAAGCTCTGGGAACACTGGCAGGAGGCGTTGCCCATGATTTGAACAACGTACTCAGCGGACTGGTAAGTTACCCTGAGTTATTATTAATGCAGCTTCCCGATGATAGTCCTTTGCGTAAACCAATAGCTACAATCCAAAAGTCGGGAGAAAAGGCTGCTGCCATCGTGCAGGATTTATTGACCTTGGCCCGAAGGGGTGTAACCGCTGCAGAGGTGGTAAATATAAATCAGATTATTTTCGACTACCTTCAAACCCCTGAACACGAAAGGTTGGTTTATTTTCATCCCAGCATAGAGATTGAAACGAATCTTGAAAGCAATTTGCTGAATATTATCGGCTCACCAGTGCATCTATCCAAAACAATTATGAATCTAATACTCAATGCTGCAGAAGCCATGCACAAGGGGGGTAAGATCCGCATTATTACTGAGAATCGGTATATCGATAACCCAATTCGAGGATATGATGACGTCAATGAAGGCGACTATGTAATTCTGAAGGTAATCGACAACGGTGTCGGCATATCTCCTGATGATATGGATCGGATATTTGAGCCATTTTACACGAAAAAAGTTATGGGGAGGAGCGGCACCGGTCTTGGTATGGCCGTTGTGTGGGGGACGGTGAAGGATCACAGGGGATACATTGATGTGTGGAGTATCGAGGGGCGGGGGACTGTTTTTACATTATATTTCCCTGTAACGCGAGAAGATATGTTCGATGAGAAAAAGATGCTGGTTATTGACAACTACCGGGCAACGGGAGAGCGTATCCTTGTCGTTGATGATATTCCCGAGCAGCGTGAGCTGGCATCTCAAATGCTCGGCAATCTCGGATATGAGGTTATCACCGCGTCAAGCGGTGAAGATGCAGTCGAGTTTATGACAACCAATTCGGTTGATCTATTACTTCTTGATATGATCATGGAACCGGGTATGGACGGTCTCGAGACGTACAAAAAAATACTTGAATTGCATCCCGGGCAAAAGGCAATCATTGTAAGCGGTTTTTCAGAGACGGATCGTGTGAAAGAAGCAAGGAGGCTCGGAGCCGGGGCGTATGTTAAAAAGCCATATCTGATGCAAAAAATCGGGATGGCAATAAAATATGAACTGACACGATAGCCGGGGATTTAGCAATAACCTGTGAGGGCTATGCAATGCATTGCCTGGTTCTTGCACTGAAGCCATGCAGTACCGTCATTTCTTTTCACTAGTCCAAGCTTTTAAGGCTGTTTGATAACGCCCACTTGGACCTACCCCTCTTTCGTCGATGCGACGTATAAAAGTAAAATATTAGAATTCTCTTGAGGCTTTTTTGCGGGAATTCAACTCAAAGCGACATACTGACCGCTTGAGTGATTTTTGTTTGTATAGCAAACCGCAGAAAGTAGCGCCATATATCAATGATATACATATTGTTCCCTTGGTGTTTTCTTATTTAGAATCATATGTTGATTTTGAAACAGCTCAAGTTTTTTTCTGAGAGTGTCGAATATAACGGTGTACGAATACGGGTACATGTGACACCGGTGCGCAGATTTTAGAATATATTGAGTGATGAATATCTTTTGTCTATGAACAGAACTAGCGGAAATGTGATTAAAAAGATAACCGTCCTTTTTACGGATATTACGGGATCAACTGATTTCTTCAAATCGTACGGCAATGTTGCCGGGCGCCAGATGCTTCATAAGCACGAGAGTATCGTTGCCAGTACGATTGCGGAATATGGCGGTACTGTTGTCAAAAACATCGGTGATTCCGTTATGGCCTATTTTCTGAATCCTGAAGAAACAGTTAAGGCTGCCGTCAGAATCCAACAGAAATTCAAGAACTATAATAAAGACGCTGTACCTGAAAATCAGATCCATATCAGGATCGGTATCCATTTCGGTGAAGGTATTGTCGAAGATAACGATATATTCGGGGATGTTGTAAATGTCGCGTCAAAATTGACAAACCGTGCCGAGGGTGATCAGATAGTAGCGTCTGAGGAACTGTCGAAGTCAGTCAAAAATCTGACGGATGTACGATTCGAGTTGATTGATCTTGCAGACCGTCGGGGAACACCGAAGGGCCTGACCGCCTATGAAGTTCTATGGAACGAGGGTGCCGTTTTCGAACCGATCATTGCAATCGTTGTGTGTATCAAACCCATATGGGAATTGGGAATTGCAAATTTTGACAAAACCTGGGGTATGATCCTTGAGGAACGGGAGATACTCTGGAGGAATAAAGTAGATCAGGAAAAAATTCTGTCGGACCGTTCGGTAATCTTCATCGTTTCAAAACCTGATTCCGCCCTTGAGATCTCTTATAATGTTCTTCAATCTATCAGAGAAGGTATTCATAAAAGCCAGACACCGACGGCGGTGCCGGTCCAGATCGTAATTGATGCGGGGCCATATCTGGGAACGGATAAACTCGATCTTGATAGTTTCAATGTACGCTGGGGAACAATTAACCCCGGTTCGATCTATATTTCCCGGAAAGCACACCTGCTTATAGCAAAAGAAAACGACTCATCATTTGTTCCTGTGCCATTGACGGATACAGATAAAAATCAGACATTCTTTGAGATAACAATCAATGAGTCAAAACCGGACGAAAGCCCCCTCCTTTTCTTATACCAGAACGCATTCCTTCGGGGGGAGCATGCCCCATGTTTTTATTGCGGAAGCACAATGCATGACATTTCCACCTGCCCTTCGAAGGATTTAATGGAACTGACAAACGCGATTACGAAAATAGGATATTTATCATTCGATGCAATAAACAGTAAATTTTTGATGTATTTGGGTAAAAGGGAGTCCGAGCTTGAGGCAGTTCTCAAGAAAAAAGATAGTGCTGACAGTGAGGATATGTTGCCTCATTTTGTGTTCTATGATTTGAAAAAGTATTTTCAACTTCGATTCTTTAAGCATGTCTGGGACACAAGGACGGATGACTGGACGAAAGTAACCAAGGCCGCCCACGCGGAAGGAGGAAAAGGTGGATTCGTTTGGTTGGCCCAGGATTGTATTCGTGTTTCCAATCTTGCTCAGGCGGAATCTCTCTTGCAGACCTGCTTAGAACAATACCCGCAGGATTATAAAGTCTATTGTGCTTTGGGATTTCTGAATCTGGAAAAGAATAAAAGCTTAAGCGCTGAATACTACTTTGATAAGGCGTTAAATAATGCCAGGATGAAACCACAGAAGATATTTATCCTTCTGCTCCTTTCACGATTATATTATATAGCCGACAACATTGATAAGGCATATGACAAGATTAGAGAGATAAACTATATCTATCCCTATTGTGCAGAAGCCGTCTATCAGGATATTCTCTTGGCATTTAAGCAGGGCAGAAAAACTCTGGCACTGGAGCGACTTCTCGATCTTGTCAAGGCGGACAGAGATTACTATGTCTATGCTTTACTTGATCCCGAACTCGCTCAGTTCGGTACTATAATACATCCGGAACTCCATAAGATCTTCAACAAGGTAAAGGAGAAGGCGCTGCGCCTTGCGGAGAGTGCGGAAAAAGGGTATGACACATTCAGAAAATTACTCGGAGAAAAAGATGAAGAAGTAAAGAAGGTTTCGGCCTTGATGTCGGACCTGTACAAACAAGTAACCACCGATAGCTATTTCGGTTATCTCGATGTGATTCATCAATCGAAAATTATCAAGAACATCTGCACTACCGTTATACAGCGACGAGAAAATGAATTTGTCGATATGCTTCAGAAACTTGAAGCTCGTATGGCCCAGAACCGGGCATTTGTGAAGCAATATCATTTCCGGACATTTTCTGAATCGGCCCAAGAACTCTTGCTTCCGATTGATAAGGGTATCAATTATATCGGAGAGATGGTGAAGTCTAAACGTTCCGATATTTTTGCAGAGGTGTTGCACCAGTGTGAGGAGGTGTCAAAAGAACTTGATAGGGTCGAACCAAAGCTGAAGCGGTTAAAACTCTACGAAGCAGTGACCATGTTTCTTACCACTTTTTTGAGAAATGCTATTGTCATTCTTGCCGTTATTCTTTTTATTGCCCTCGTTATTTTCCCGAACATGATTTATTATTGTAATGTTTTGCTGCCTGATTTTTTTCTGTCGAATATTGACAGTATGTGGGTATATCAAAAACAACTCATTTGGTTCGGAATCATCGGTGGATTATTACTTTCCGTGTGTAAGTCATTGAAAGGGATTTTTAAATCGTCGTGATGATCTTGACGGTAAGGTAGCATAAAGATGATTCTGTTAGTCCTAACCGGAGATGCGATCTCCATTACCCCGGAAGTACATTAACCCCTTAGCAATTCCCTTTGTCTTTTGAAAACATATTTTGTGATAATTTCTTCGTCATCACGAGATAGATTGATGAATTTGACGGATATTACATATTTCCCATCTTCATCGGTCTTCCCATCGGATACGACAACTTCACCCAGAATATTGAGCGGTATTTCCATTGTCAGGGGAAGAATGAGTCTGATGGCAATGATACAACCCACAGGAAAGTGTTCGTCTGTCTTGAATCGCATACCCGACGCGCTGATATTGATATTCTCAAAGCTCGCAGGTGAAAATTTTTTCACGTTCTTATTGTCGATGATTTCCAATATGCGATCGACTTTACAATTAAGTCGATGCAGGAGCTCGTATAGTATTTCAAGATTGATGTTTTCAATTTCAGGCAGTTTATACGTTTCGCCAAAAGCTTGTTCAAAAATGATATGAGTTTTTTTTATATTTTGCCGGTAGATCTCATGCTGTACCGGACTATAGGTGATTTTGAGAACATCATCAACCCGTGCATGATTTCTCCGTGATACCCGTGTTGCCTTTACAGTGGGAAAATCTTTTGATTCAGTGATGCTGTAGAGAATACCTTTATTGAGAACGTATATGTATATATCGGTACCGGGAGAAATCGTTACGGTTTTCTCAGGCATGTCAAGCTGAATCGTCACGGTGTCATTCAATACATCTATGACAAGGCCTTTTGTTTCAATAATTCTGTTCTGGTGAGAGAAACTGATATCAACCGTTGTTTTCTCCAGGAGATGGTTGGAAATTTCATTAGACAATGCCATATCGAATCCTCGGATATTTTTGAAAGAAATATGCACTAACCATGCCAGTAGATGAGACATGTCGGGAGTGATAAAATGGCCGCCGGGATCTATTTCCGAGAGGGCTGCAGATCAATCGGTGGAGTGAGATACTACTGAATGGTTACGACAAATACATCAACGACTTCTTTATCAAATTGAGTGTCCGAATTACGTCGGAGTTCACTGATTGCCTTCTCTACAGGCAGTCCCTTTCTGTATGGTCTATCGCTTGTCATCGCATCGTATGCATCAGCGACTGAAAGGATTCTCGATAGGAAAGGGATCTCTTTTCCGGAAAGGCCATCGGGATATCCTTTGCCATCCCATCGTTCATGATGATGCCTGACAATCTTTCGTTCCGTTTCGAATAGCTTGATGGATTTCAGGATGTTTTCTCCGATTTCGGGGTGGGTTTTGATTGTGTCATATTCTTCGTCGGTTAAACCCCCCGGTTTCAATAGTATGTTGTCGGGTATTGCAATTTTTCCGATATCGTGAAGAATGGATGATATTTCAAGGCATTCAATTTCGCTAGGCGATAAATTCATTGACTGAGCAGTTCTCACAGAAAGACGGGTCACATTCACCGAATGCCGTTCGGTATATTGATCTCGCACATGTATTGATCTGACCAGTGATTTGAATGTATCAATAATACTGGTGAATATACTTTCATAGAGGATTCTGTTCTCAAGATTGAGAGAAGCTCGTGTTGTGAGACTCGAAATATAATTGAGGTCACGTTGAGTAAAGCTGTTTTCACTTTCCTGATTAGTCAGGTTGAGAAGACCGAATACCCTGTTCCTGATCATCAACGGAACACAGAGAAGAGATTTAAACGGCTCGTCTTTGCTCATAGATGTTCTGATTAACGCTTCTTTTTTTTCTAACACTTCTGTGAAGACGGGCTTCCATGAGGGTAGCATTGCGTTAAGGGTGGCAATTCCCCCTCCATTATTCCCTTTAACGATTTTAGGATGAAACATTCTGTTATCCTCATCAACGAGAACGAGTGAGCAGTTTTCCCCCGGTGCAATTTTCATTGCCAGGGCAACAATTTCTTCAAAGATGTCATCGTTGCTTCCACCCGCCTTTTCAATGCTGTCATAAATATAGCTGATGGTGGATAGTTCCCTGACTTTTTCAGTCAAACGGGAATTATTGGTTTTAAGGTCCAATTCTCTTTCGGTGAGAATCATCTTTTCATTAAGATAAATTTTTACTTTACAAACCAGGTCGTCAATTTTGAATGGTTTCGTCAAAAAATCGACAGCACCATATTTCATTGCTGAAATGGACACATCGATCGAGGGATATCCCGTAATAATAATAACAGATGCGGCAGGGTGAATTTCCTTAATTTTATGCAATAATTCGATGCCATTCATACCCGGCATCTTTAAATCACTGATAATAAGATCGAAGGATTTATTATTGATCAGTTCAAGTGCCTTAAATCCGTTTTCAACCTCAGTGATTGAATCAATACCTTCGGCCTGGATTGCATCGGCTATGAGGGTCCTTGTGGAGCTGTCATCATCGACGATTAAGATTGAGTGCATACATTCTCTCCGGCAGTTTGCAGCTTTATGTTAAAATGGCATCACTGTCATGCATATCAACAACTGCGTTTTTCCGCTGATGTTGGTGTTACTTCAAAGAGACGGGAAATGAAAATTCAAAACAAGCCTATTGACAATATAGTGGATATTTGGATTTTGCATTTCGCCGTGAGCATTAAATCGTTGTCGCAGCCGTACTGCATGAGGTACGATGAAAATATCATCAGCGGCATACTATGCCGAAAAGGCAGATATGTTCCGGTAAATATAATCGGGAAACATATTGTCAGTTCCGACCATTACAGGTGCATACAGCGGAAACATTTGCTTTACAGATTATCACAAGGATTAAGGGAAACAATGCCACCTACTTCTCATTGTTTTGCAATATGATATCTAATAAGCCATATGAGATTTTTTCGTAGGCTTTTGCATTACCGTCAGACGACGAAATCGTAACGGTATCATGGTATTTTCCCGATTCATTGATTTTATCGGACACCGATCCTTTCGCAACATTCTGCTTGCTGTATGCCCTTAAAACACTTTCAACTTTATAAGATGAAATTGACACAGCGGCCTCTCAAAACAAAATTTCGTATAATATTTATCGGCTGAATTTGCATATATCTTTAAATATTTTTCACGATGTTGATCAATTTCCCCGCTCGGGGAATAATTGCATTTATTATTTGACTATTATGATTTTTTTGTTTACATCCCGAACACGGCAGTGTAAATATTTTGACGCTTGTGATTCATCAATGATTTGGCAATAAAAAGACGATCAGGGAAGGAGGCCTATGAAGCCGGTCAAGATACTGATTGCTGAGGATAATGATCTAAACAGGCTCAATCTCTCAGAATTATTATCGGATAATGGTTATGAAGTAACGGCGGTTCGAGATGGAAAGGAAGCAATGGAGATCTTTCCGCTCGACAAGTACGATGTCGTCATAACAGATCTTAAAATGCCTCAGGTCGATGGCTTGCAACTCCTGACGTTTATTAAAGAGATAAATCAGGATAATATCGTTATCATTATGACCGGCTATGCAACAGTCAGCAGTGCCGTTGAAGCGATGAAACTCGGAGCTTTTGACTATATAACAAAACCACTGAAAGATGACATTGTCCTGCTTACCGTTAGCAGGGCTCTTTCATTTGTTCGACTGAAAGAAGAAAATATTGCGCTGAAGGATCGCCTCAAGGAAAAATATGATTTCGGTAAAATGATCGGATACAGCGAGAGTATGAAAAAAGTATTCGAAACAATCAAAAAAGTGGCATCAACAGACAGTACCGTCATCATATACGGGGAGAGCGGCACAGGAAAAGAGCTTGTAGCAAAGGCGATTCATTTCAACAGTGATCGACAGTCCAAGCCACTGGTAACAGTAAATTGTGGTGCCATTCCTGAAGAACTTCTTGAGAGCGAATTGTTCGGTCATGAAAAGGGCGCCTTTACCGGTGCGATCAGGAGTAGAATCGGACGGTTTGAATTAGCTCAGGAGGGATCGATATTCCTTGACGAAATCGGTGACATGAGCCCGTCACTCCAGGTTAAACTCTTGAGAGTCATTCAGGAGCGGCAATTTGAACGAATCGGTGGAATGCGGACCATTGATGCGGATGTGCGGATCATTGCGGCGACACACAGGAACCTGGAAGCGGCGGTTAAGGAAGGAAATTTCAGGGAAGATTTGTTTTATCGCATCAATGTCATTCCTATTCATCTTCCCCCCTTGAGAGAGAGAAAAACGGATATTCCCATCCTGATCGGTCACTTTATGAGGATGTTCAATACTATGAAAAAGAAAAGGGTTAAGGAGTTAACCCCGGAAGCTATGAATTACATGATAGATTATGCATGGCCTGGAAACGTCAGGGAACTGCAAAATACCATGGAAATGCTTATTGTCATGAAGGAAGAAGGATCCCTTGACGTGGATGATTTACCTGAGCGGATCTATCGCAATGCGGGAGGAACTCAAGACATCAAGTCCGGTGTAGAAATTCCCGAAGAGGGTTTAAATTTAAATGAAGCGGTTACCTTGTTTGAAAAAAATATTCTTTTGAAAGCTCTTGAGAAATCGGGGGGTGTAAAAAACAAAGCTGCACAGCTCTTAAAACTCAACAGGACCACGTATGTTGAAAAGCTTAAGCGGTATAATATTTCATAACAAAAGTGCCTTATTGTTTTCTTATCCTTACGTTTTATGTATCAAGATTCAGAGTAACTCCGCAGGGGTTGTGAGATACCGTCTTATACCGAAAAAGAAATATAACACATTGAATCATTCGTTTATATCCATCCTGCCAATCTGACCTTTTGTATGCACCGATAAAATGTCGGTTTCCCGGAAAACTTCTGGCGTAATTCATAAACCGAGCTTTATGTGGACCCTGCATCCGTCAAATAATTGGCTGCTCTATCAGTTGGATTGACATTTATCGGATTTTATCCACACCTCAGAGCACTGCAATTACAGCCTGTTACTGAATACAGCACTGCCACACCAGATGGTACATTAATTGCTATTACCATTATCGGAAATAATTCGAGAGTGGCTGGTATCGAGAAATGTCGGGAATCTATACCATGAAGAGACATACTGTCGCTTCGGTTTTGCTGATGATTGCAGCCGTTGCATGCCTCATAAATGTTCCCTCCACTGTCATGGGGCATCAGGACAGTGCAAACTATTATGCCGTTCATGTCGCATCCTTCAGAACTATTTCCAGTGTCTATGCACTTATCGAGTCCCTTAAAAAGGAGGGCTGCCGGCCCTTTTACGTCAATGCAGACATCCCGGGCAAGGGGATGTGGTATCGGGTCTTTGCCTGTTTCTGTGAAAACAGAGATGATGCGATAGCCCGTGCAGATAATATGAAAAACGAAGGAATTATTGAGGAATATGCGATACTCGAAATCGAGAAGAACTTGATACCTGGGAAAAGTGAAAGGCTAACGAAACGTGATGATCCGGGTGAACAGGCGAAGCATGAAGAAACATATGAGAATAGAACGAGTGATCTTTACGGGTCCGCCGCCGGGCCGATAGAACAAGAGATTTCACAACAAAAGGACCCGTCGAAGTCGAATGAGAAACAAAAGAATGAAGTATCCGTCAAGAACGAAGCAGAGAAAGAATATGAGTCGGGACAATATGAATCGGCACTGACCCAATACCGTGACATGCTTAAGAGGAAAAATCTCACCCAAGATCAGAAAGAAACAGCAGCGAGACGTATTGCTGATTGTTATTTTCAAATTGGAACTAAGGGGAAAAGGGATGCATTGTTTCAGGCAATTGAGCACTACCGAATCCTCATCAATACGTATTCCGGCAACGCGACTGCCACTGCGTTTGCCCGTCTTCGCCTGGCGCAATGTTATGATCACATAACGATGTACTACGAAGCTATCAGAGAATTACGGAATCTCATGGCGAAACATCCCGATTCATCCAGTTACGGTGATGCAATACATCTCCTCGGCACAATATATTACAAGCAAAAAAAATATGGAGAAGCAGCGAAGGAATTCGAGAATTACATAAAACGTTATGCGGATGCTGCGGATAGCGAAACAATATATTTTACTATCGGTGACTGCTATTCCCTTATGAATGAATATCAGAAAGCTGATCAATGGTATCGTGATGCGCTGAAGCGATGGCCCGATAGAGAAAACTTATCAAAGAATGATCTGATGCGTCTGGGAATGCACTATTCCCGAAGCAGTCGCTACAAGGCGGCGATCAGGACACTTTTTGTCTATCTCAATTTGTATCCGGATCGTGAAGAATCGAGAAAAGTTATGCTTACCATTGCCAAAGCATATATAGGCGACGGAGAGATATCACTTGGATTGAAGCTGCTCAGTCTCGTTACGGAACGGTATCCTGAAACCGATGAAGCGCGTGAAAGTTCTGTAACAATGGCAAATCTTGGGGTTACACATCCCGGGATTAAACTGCCTCGATATATCCTTTCCGGTATCGACCGATATGATCATCCCATAGAAACGTATAATCAAACAGCTGTTACATCGCCAGATCGCACCGTTAAAGAAGAAGTTATGTTTCAAAGAGGCATTGCCCTGGCAAAGACGAAACGATATGAGGAAGCCTTCGATGCATTTGATTATGTACTGCAACGATTCAAACCAGGAAGAAAAACAAAGGAAAGCAGGAAACAACTTGTAAATATAGGAAAAACACTTGTCGATCGATGGTTTGAACATAAGGATTACGTGGCAGTCGCAGATCTATATTTCAGAGTTCGGCGAAAAGGTCTCTTTGAATACGCCGATTTTTCCATGCTGTTTAAGATTGGTACAAGTTTGAGGGAAATTGGGTTGTATCATGACGCCCGAAGGATTTTAGAGGAAATGAAAGGGAAGAGAATATCGGATCATGAACGGGAACAAGTTATACTCGCCCTTGCAAAGGTATATTTTGATGCAAAACAGTATGACAAGGCGGAGAACGAAACACAATTGATTATTAACAATCGGAACTTGTCGGATCAGTTGAGTTTACAACAGGCAAGAGAGATTATGGGAGATATTTGCTATCAAAAAGAAATGTATCGGAACGCAGCCCGTTTTTATTCAAAAATTATCAGTTCAGGTGTTTCCCGGGATACGATGAAACAGGTTTATAAAAAGTATGCAGACGCTCTTAAAAATGGAGGATTGTTTCCGTCGGCGCTTGTTAATTATAAGCGGGCACTGAGTAATGACAGCAACGGTGGCAACGATCACAGAAATGTTCGAATTGGATCATTGGTCAGCGTGGGTGAATGCTATTTTCATGAAGGTCACTACGAAAAAAGTATTGACATGTTTAAAAGATCGCTGGATCAACCTTACGCCGGAAACAGCAATCTGTGGAACCTCTATTGGATGGGTCGGGGTTACCTGAATCTTGAGGACAAAGCTGAAGCCAATCAGGTGTTTGAGTCATTAAAGGAAAAAGGACAGGACGAGTTCTGGACCGCTCTCGTCGATTACTGCATCGAAGATAAGTTCTGGTGTGATCTGTATCGTCGCTATAAAAGGAACTGACAGGTGTAAAACAACCGGAAGCCATGTGGGTCACCTCCTTCATGTTCGTCGATTATGTTATCGATATACAATTTCAGGAATAATAATAATAGATTGCGCAGCGTAACGTGATGAAAACAACATCGATTTTAATTGTTGAAGACGAATCAACCATGAGAACGACGCTTGCCGAGTCACTTCTCAATAGCGGTTATGCCGTTGAAACGGCCGAAGATGGGGCGGAAGCTCTG
>CAZCGI010000004.1:10178-19938 GCA_964498145.1 uncultured Syntrophaceae bacterium | reverse complement strand
TCATCGATATTTTTTATATTAACGATCATGTTGACGCTTCTGTTAAATGCGGCCATATTGTCCATCGTTCGGAAACGGCTGCTTATCATTACAACAAAGACGTTTCGCCGGACACTGATGGGAAGATGGTTGAGATATTCAAGGATGATATTATTATTGGGATTGTCCGTTTCGTAATTTTCATTGACCGCAATAACCTGATAGACGTGAAATCGCATAGACTTAAGGGCGTCGCGGGTGGAAGCCGACTCAGTTATATAGTAGCCGCTCTGGTTCAACGCGTCGACGATTTTGCTTCTCCTTTCCGGGTCACTCTCACAGACAAGAGCTGTCTTATTCTCTTCTCCGACAAAATCGAACGGTATGTCTTTCGGGCTGTACGCCGCTGATGCAACTTCCTGGAGAATTCCTTTTTCATCTGCCATCGTTATGTGCTCCTTTTTTCTTACAGCATTCTTTTCGGTTTACCGTAGTCTCGATCTACCTGAAGATCCTCGATTTCCGTCGTCGCCTCACCGCGGGAAGATTTCAGCCGGTCAATGCCGCGTCCGACAACTCCTCGCGTCGTTGCATATGACAGTGCCGTCTCCTCCGTTATCAAACCCTTTTCATATAAACCGACGATGTCGTCATCGAATGTTGTCATTCCGAATGCTGCTCCTCCCTCAATGATCTCTCGAAACGTCTTCCCTTCAGATTCACCATTGAGAATAGCATCCTGCACTCTCAGATTCGATTGCATGATCTCAAATGCCGCTACTCTTCCGCCTCCAACTTTCGGCAGAAGCCTCTGACAGACAACCCACCTCATCGTGTCCGCCAGCCGAATCCTAATTTGATTTTCCTCCTCCGAAGTAAACATTCCGACAATTCTGTTTATTGTCGAACCGGCATCAACGGTATGAAGCGTACTCATCACAAGATGTCCCGTCTCTGCAGCAGCCATGGCAATTTCAACCGATTCCCGATCCCTCATTTCACCGACGAGAATCACTTTCGGCGCCTGACGTAATGCAGCTCGAAGACCAGTGGCAAAAGAATCGAAATCCTGCCCGAGTTCACGCTGATTAAATGTCGCTTTCTTATGGGGATGCTGAAATTCTACGGGATCTTCCAATGTAATGATGTGAACCGATCTGCTCTCGTTTATCTCATTCAGGATTGTCGCCAGCGATGTCGTCTTCCCACTTCCCGTCGCACCGGTTATGAGTATGATTCCATTTAATTCCTTGGACATATTATGAAATACCTTCGGCAGACTCATCTGATCGATAGTCGGTATCTGCGTCTCCAGTTTTCGTAACACCGCAGAATAATTTCCACGCTGGGAAAATATATTCACTCTAAAGCGTGCCTTGCCCGGGAGTTCATACGAAGCATCGCATGATCCTTCCCTCACAAGAATTTCCGTGAGGCGACGGTCCTGATTAATAAGATTCAACGCCAGGATTTCCGTCTGAAATGGTGTCAGTTCGGCAAATGGTGGACTGAGGACCGTTAAAAGCTGACCCGATGATTCGACCTGAAACGGCTTGCCCACGGTAATATTCAAGTCTGAAACATTATCATAGGAATCAAGCATTTTCCCCAATATGTAATCAATTTCCTGTTTTCTCATATATTCCCCCTCAGACATATAAAGCCGATGTCTTTATGATTCTTGGCTTCCTCATTGCTTTACTCGGTAATATTATGCACTTTCTTGAAGTCGGAACTGCCTTAATTCAAGCACCTTTGTCATGCATACATTCCTGTAATGGATGGTCCTGAAACGAATTCGGAGAATGTATCATCAAGTTTACACTTCAGTAAAATCAGCAGGCGGCGTTTTCAAAAACGGTCTGAACTTCGCTTTATCGTTGGCCTTGGTATAAGCTTCTTCGGCACCGATCCATCCTCTGTTAAGCAAGTCCATGATGCCATCGTCAAGCATCTGCATACCGAATTTCCTCCCCGTCTGCATTATAGAGGGAATCTGATATGTTTTTGCCTCACGAATCAGGTTTCGAACCGCCGGGGTAGCTATGAGGATTTCGAGAGCCACACAGCGTCCGGGCTTATCAATACGCTTAAACAGTACCTGTGAAATAACCGCCCTGATGCCGTCAGCCAACGTTGATCGGATCTGCATCTGTTCAGTAGCCGGAAATACCTCAATAACACGGTCCAATGTTTTCGCGGCACTGGTTGTATGCAGAGTTCCAAATACGAGATGCCCCGTTGACGCTGCTTCAACCGCCAGCGATATCGTTTCAAGATCTCTCATTTCCCCCACCAGAATAATATCGGGATCCTCTCGGAGCGCACCGCGAAGCGCCGCAGAAAAAGATTTAGTGTGGAAACCAACCTCACGGTGATTGATAATACAACTCTTACTTTCGTGTACGAATTCAATGGGATCTTCAATGGTAATGATATGGTCCTTACGGGTTCGGTTCGCCTCATCAACAATCGCGGCCAGGGTTGTTGATTTTCCACTTCCCGTCGGACCCGTCACCAGGATAAGTCCCCGCGGCAGGCTTGCCAGTTTAGTCATGACCGGGGGAAGGCCAAGCTGCTGGGCCGTCATTATAGTGCTGGGAATTTCACGAAAAACGGCAGCAATACCATATTTCTGCTGAAAGAAGTTTGCCCGGTAACGGGCCAGGTTTGGAACTTCATAAGCAAAGTCAACGTCTCCCGTTTCTTCAAAATGTTTGACTTTATGTTCCGGAGTAATTTCATAGAGCATTGCCTTTAGCTCATCGTTGTCCAGGACGTGATATTTAATCCGTTCCATGTCGCCCCTGATTCTTATGACCGGCTGCTGACCAGATACGAGATGTAGATCTGATGCACCCTGCTCATGCATGAGCTTGAAAAAGGCGTCTATTTTTGCCATACTGGAAATCTCCTTTTCATCTTTAATTATTTTCTTTATCGGATTTTTCGTGCGGTGACTGTACAGGAAAAAAACACTCCGTACACCACAACCGGCACAACGTACGACGCGGCAAGTATAGGAACAAAAAGGGGATATTGTCAAGACTAAGAAATAGTGCTTTAGTATACCCGAATATAGATATGACACACATAAATCAGGGAGGTTAACTGTGAGTGACGAGATATTAACTCCTCAGGATGTAGACATGATCGCACGGACAGGTTTGTCTGTCGAAGAAGTGAAATATCAGATCGAGACTTTTATTCAAGGGTTTCAACCAATGCACCTTGACAGGCCCTGCACCATCGGTGACGGAATTGTCACCATACCGGATGACCAGAGGCACATGTATCTAGAAGCACACGATAAAGCGGCGCGTCGGGGAAAGATGATAAAATTTGTACCGGCGTCGGGAGCGGCCAGCCGTATGTTCAAAGACTGGTTTGAATATAGCGGAATGGCAGACTTTAATGAAAGTAATGTGGCACAACAATTTGCAAAAGACTTATCAAACTACCCCTTTTACGATGATCTTAAGGAGGTACTTTCCCGCAAGCCACTCGACATTGCATCCCTCATTAAGGACCACCGCTTTACCACAATTCTCGATTATATTCTCACAGCGGATGGATTGAACTACGGACATCTTCCCAAGGCTGTTCTCAAGTTTCACTCATACGCGGAACATACCCGTACCGCTCTGGGAGAACACCTTGTGGAAGCAGTCAGCTATGTAAGGGATGCAAATGGAATGTGCCGTATCCACTTTACCATATCACCGGAACATCAACCTGATGTGGAAACTCACATCACAGAGGCAGTGAAACGATATGAACACCAATACGATGTTCAGTATGACATCACAGTATCACTGCAGCTTCCATCAACGGATACCATTGCCGTTGATACTGATAATCGACCGTTTCGAGATAGAACGGGTAAACTCGTTTTCCGGCCGGGAGGTCATGGAGCTCTCCTGAAAAATCTCAACACCATTGATCACGACATCATATTCATCAAGAATATCGATAATGTGGTTCCCGATCGGTTGAGGCCGGACACTATTCGATTCAAAAAGCTTCTTGGCGGATATCTGGTATCGCTTCAGGACCGGATACATTCCTATATCCGTGATCTCGAAAAAGAAACGGTGAAGGACGAAACGATAACCGAAATCGGTTCCTTTTGCAGGGACAAATTATTTGTCATTCTTCCCTCCAATTTTAAAGACTTACCCCGGACCCGCAGTATTCATTATCTTATTGATATTTTGAAAAGGCCGCTTCGGGTCTGCGGAATGGTAAAGAACGAAGGAGAACCGGGTGGAGGTCCATTCTGGGTCACCAAGAATGGAACAATATCGCTTCAAATTATTGAACAGGCCCAGGTTGACATGACATCGGAAGAACAGCGCGGCATCTGGTCATCATCGACGCATTTCAATCCTGTTGACATCGTATGCGGAGTTAAGGATCATAAAGGAGTAAAATTCGATCTCGAGGCGTTCGTTGACAGATCGTCATACTTCATTTCAGAAAAATCCTTTGAGGGTAAAAGGCTGAAGGCCCTTGAGCACCCGGGCCTCTGGAACGGAGCCATGGCAGGCTGGAATACCGTTTTTGTTGAAGTTCCGATCACAACATTCAGTCCGGTAAAAACCGTGCATGATCTCCTGAGAAAAGAACATCGGGAATTATAATCCGGGGATCGAGGAGTTGTGTCCGGGAACCTTACGCGAATCCAAACTTCATTCCCATTGACCGGGCGACTCGAATGCTTTACTATTACTATAAATAAAGAATAAGAGAAGGGAGGTAAACCATTATGACGCGTTTTTTCATGTTTGGGAAATACTCTCACGAGGCGCTCTCCGGAATCAGCGCTTCACGGACGGATAAGGTCATTGCCCTGATCAAACAAAACGGGGGCGAGTTGCAGTCAATGTATACACTTCTCGGACAATTCGATGTGGTCATTATTGTCGACTTCCCGAGTCTGGAACAGATATTGAAAACCTCTGTGGCACTTCAGAAATTGACGGGTATTTCCTTCTCTACGTCACCCGTTGTTGAAGTGGCCGAATTCGATGAACTCGTCGGCACAGAGGAACAGTGAAATACTTAGATGAAGCAGAGAGCAACAAAAACGAATGATCGAGGGATCCTGGATTAACCGAAGGGGATTACTGCTTGAACATTTGGAAAAACGATCGAGGTATTGGGTATCGTTTTTTTCTTTAAAGCTGAGCTAAGAGGATTTGAAGGGGAAATGCTCGCTAGATCATGAGCGATTGGACATCTTCTTTTCGAGCCGCCATGACTGACACTAACCTGACGGATCCATTAGGATGATGACATTTGGCCGTAACCTCACAATCATTCGGCGCATCGCTGTATAATGCACAAATCGAAGCAGCGGTAAAGAGCGTTTCTTCATCGCAGCCGTTCGGTATGAGAACGACCGGTCCCGGATAATCCTTCATTTTAACGATGATATCTTGTTCTCGGACCAGATCCTGTATTGCAAGATTGTCACCTTTGTGACGACCGACAATGATTTTCACCGTGTCGTTCAGTCGCATGTGTCTTCCATGTTTAAGAAGTCCTATATCCCTGACCGCAGCATCCGGCTGATGGTCAAACAAATCTCTGAGACGCTTTGAAAACATGGGATCGGTCAAGAGACAGCCGCCTGCAGGGGTGGAATAATTTGTAATATTGTAGTGTTGTGCCATTTCAAGTTGGCGTTTTCTGCTTCTCCCCTGAATATCAAGCAGCTGACTTCTATCGACCTTCCCTTCCCGCTCAGGGATGGTTTCAGGAAGGAGCCGTGCACTCAGCGGTCGAAGGATATACCCCTCGAATCCCGAATTCTTAGCAACGATATGAAGTGACTGCTTGGTCTGAGACATTGGACGCTGCCCAAGTACCTCACCGGTAAAAATGAAGTCTGCACCCGTCTCTTCCATTCTGCGGCCTGCCATTTGAAGCATAAGAGCATGACAATCGATACAGGGGTTCATATTCTTCCCATAACCATATCTGGGATTCCGAAGCATGACAAGATGTTCAGTGGTAATGTCCACAACCGTTAGAGGAAGATCGATATTTCGTGCAGCCACCCGAGCTTTTTCGGCACTAAAAAAAGGTGTTTCAAAAGTCACACCTTCAACATATATTCCCTGTTCCTGGACAACCTTGACGGCAAGAATGCCGTCAAGACCGCCCGATAAAAGACCTATTGCAGTAACCTTCAATATCGTATCAGATCAACTCCCCATTTATTTTGAAGCAACCCGTTGAGTTCGGGATCTATATCCTGATTAATAAAGTATATGGATTTATTGTTATTCTCCGCACGTACGGCAGTCAGTGATATATCGCCACCGATCTTTCCTTCCGACTGAGAAAAGGGAAATCGAAACGTATCCGTCATAAACGGGACCTCGATCGCCGAAAGAACTGTTTCAACGATACTTTCTTTCTTTTGTCCCGGGGACAGAAAGACATAATTCATTCCCCGTTCCTTCAAGGTATCAATAAAATGTTGAGGTATTTGCTTCGAGTGCAGGATTACCCGCTTATTATTGACACTTACGATGCGGTCCACTTTCAATGACAAGCTGAAGCCATGCTCCTTCATACTGTAGATCTCTACATCCGCATGCTTCTCCGCTTCAAATCCAAGAGTCGTCACAAGTGATTCCGCAAGTGCAGCATTCGTATCATACGTCAGAACGGGAACAACAACATCATCAAAGGTTTCACTCATCGCCACCACTTCGGAACCATGGAGCAACTCTACCACCTCGAATCCATTCTTATCGGCATATTCCCGAATATTTCCCGGCAGGAGGGCTGAAGAGTTTTTTACGTTTTTAATACCAAACGAATATATTTTCTTACCCTTCGATTTCTTTTCCGATACCATCCAATCAACAAAGAGACGGACCGACGGCGTACGACCGACCGTTACAAAATTCCTGACTGACTTGAATGAATAGTCCTTCGATTTATTGATAATCTCTTCCAACATGAATGGCACGCCCTTATCGTACCCGACATTCATAATGACATAATTTTTCCATGTCGTTTCGATGACCTGCCTGATGCCCGATGGTATGCTGCCCGAGAAGTCGAGCAAAACAGTCATTCCATCATCCAACTCAACCACCGGCACTGATGAACAGTCTACGGTAATCTGCCCCGCCGGAAAGAGTGGAATGAAGTACTTGCCCTCTGATATGACGTTACCATTTACTCTGCTGAGAATGTACCGCATCACAGTAATCTTTTTCTCAGGTGGAACAATGGTCTTCTTCTCTTCCTTCGGCTTTGCCGTCTCTTTTTCCTCGACCAGTTCCTCTTCTTTAAGAATTCTCTTTTTGATTACCTTAGTCGGTTCGGGCCGCTTCATCGCAATAAACGATTTTCCCTTACCAGACGATTTGTCCTTTTGCTCCCGCTGACCCTTATCGCTGACATAGGGCAACAACAGTTTTTGACCCGGGTATATTTTATTTATATTTTTAACATTTGGATTCAACCGTTTAACCGTTCGCAACATCCGATAAATATCTTCATCAGCAGCACTTATTTCGCTGTGAATTATGTCTGTGAGTGTTTCTCCTTCTTTTACGACATATGATGTTGCCGACGTTTCTTTTTCAAGCTTTCCATTCTTTGCCGATGTCTTCAGTTTCGATTCTGTCTCTGCGTCTACTGCAGCAAGCGTGTCTCTGTTCGGCAAAATGAGTTCCTGACCTGGTGATATACGATGAATATCCTTAATTTCAGGATTCAATTGCTTTACCTGTTCGAGAATCTTAACAATCTCTCTCTCAGAGGCACCAAATTTCTGTCTGATAATATTGAATATCCAATCCCCTTTCTGGACGACATAGGAATCCAGTTTTTTCTTCGAAATAACCGTTTTTTGGAGTGTAAGGTGTGCTGTATCCTCGACCTTGCCGGAAAAAGCCAGTGACGAATACATCATAAGGACGGAAACAATCATAGATATCATTACCATCAGGTAATTCCGGTTGCTCATTATATACCCCGCTCAAAAGATTGTTAAAATCATGCCCCTTATACTTAACTTGCCGTTGAAAGTCAAATCCAGAATAGTGCCATCTGAAAATCCATCACTCCTAACATCTTTATATTGCAATTAAAGATAGAGTTCCTGACGGATGACAGCATGATGAAAGGAAAGACACCAGCGTTAAGTTTATCAAAAAAAAGCCATGGTCAAACGACCATGGCTTTTTGTCAACGCTTGTTCGATCAGTATTAGTAACCGCTTGCGAAGTTGTCTCTCATCAGCTCTCTGGCGATGATCATTCTTCTGACTTCTGACGTACCGGCGCCGATTTCCCACAGTTTCTGATCCAGGAAATGTCTCGTCACACCGTATTCCTGGCAGTATCCGTAACCACCATGGATCTGAACGGCATCCAGACCGATCTTGGTTCCTTTTTCACCGCAGTACAGGAGGGCTGCTGCCGCCATACGGTCAAGGTCGGTTCCCTTTCCGCCTGCCTTGTCTGTCTGCATGTCGCAGTATGCAGCGGCGCTGTAGGCCATCCACCGGGAGGCCTTATAGTCGCAGTACATATCGGCAAGTTTACCCTGGATAAGCTGGAAGGACGCGATGGGTTTTTTGAACTGGACTCTCTCTTTTGAATATCGCAGAGAGTCTTCGAGGCATCGTCGCATTGAACCGAGGGTACAACCGCTCAGGGTGATTCTCTCGGTGCACAGACCGCTCGTCAGAACGGCAACACCCTTGTTCAGTCCGCCGATGAGCTGATCTTCGGGAACTTCCATATCCTCAAAGGTGAGCAGTCCCGTGGGGGATGTTCTCATACCCCATTTTTTAATCTTCTCACAGCTCCAGCCCTTGCCTCGTACCTTATCGAGCTCGACGAAGAACGCGGAGATACCGTGGGGTCCTTTTTCGGGATCGGTCTTGGCATAGAAGACGAAGAAATCTGCTACGGGAGCATTGGTGATGAAGATCTTGCTGCCGTTGACGATATACTTGTCGCCTTTCTTTTCGGCTCTGGTCGCCATGCTCATGGCGTCGGAACCGGCATTGGGCTCGGTGATGCCGAGACAGCCGATCCATTCACCCGTACAGGATTTGGGCAGTACTGCCAGTCTCTGCTCTTCCGTGGCGTTTCTGCGGAAGTTATCGAAGCAGAGCGTCTGGCTTGCGCCGACGGTCATGGAAAGGGCATTGCTGACCCGGGCGATGGATTCGTATGCAAGAAGCGTCTCGACGTAACCCATAGCGGTTCCGCCGTATTTCTCCTCAAACACGATTCCGTTGATTCCGAGTTCTCCCGTCTGCTTGAAAAGATCGGCGGGCATTTCGTCGATTTCGTACATGTGCTCCATCTGGGGCTCCAGCCAGTCATATGCCCAGCGCACAACACTGTCTTCAAGCATTCGTTGCTCTTCTGTAAATTCAAAACACAGACCTGCCATACTTACTACCTCCTTTTAATAATAAAACAATATATGAATTTCCAAGGAACACTGGAATAATTATAATGGAAATGTCATTCCGGCTTTCTCAGAAATCCGCCACATTACAGGGGGTATTATCGGTTATAGACCTCTCTCATGCCACACTCCCGTATAACCACACCCCCAAAACACCTTTAAACGCATAGAGATTGCGCGTCATATACCTGAATGATCTGATTATGTCAAGGTTAAAAATCTCTTTTACAACATTAAGAAAATTGATTCTTTATAGGTATTTGTATATGTTGCGGCTCTCATGAAAATGTCTGTCTTTTTACTGGTTATTTCTCAAATTTATTTT
>CAZCGI010000004.1:7928-10168 GCA_964498145.1 uncultured Syntrophaceae bacterium | reverse complement strand
ACCGAATCGATTCAGCTTTTCGATAAATCTACAGCTTGCTCCAGGCAATTCCAAGACTCACCCTTCGGGCTCGTACAGTTGGAATTGCCGATCTTTCGATTTGCTGAGTTTTATTCGCAAAAGCACAATGATGACCTGCTAAAATGAATTTTCGTTCGGGCAACAGCACGTTAGCCGGTTGTTGATAAGTCCCAATATGAGGCTGTTCAAAAAATGTCCGGATGCAAGGCACCTGAAATTTGCTTGCCTTGCGGTGCGCACTGACAAGGACTCATTTGTTATTATTGCGCTGCAAGGCCTGCCTATCGGCAGTCCTTGTCTGCACTCCCACTACTGAGGAATGAGTCGTACTTATGGATACGCCGCAGTGACGAAGGATGAGGGTAATCCCGACAGGTCGGAACAGATGGACATTATTCAACAGTCTCTTTAGTGTTGCTTTATTACAGTCAGCTAATGTAAACAATGCATCATGAAAGAAAAACGGTACGGACGAATCGTATTTATCCCGGGGAGAGGGAATGCAAGGTACCCTCACTGCAACTCTCTGTTTATTGATGACGAGACAAGTGTCATTATTGATCCAGGCTCGGACAGACCACGACTGCAAACATTACATCGGGAGCACACCATAGACATGATCTTCAATACACACTACCATGAAGACCATATCTTGTATAATCACCTCTTCCCAGAGGCGGCTCTCTTTGTTCACGATCACGAGGTGGCCTGCCATCAGTCTCTCGAGACTTTTCTCGATTACTCCGGCCTGAAAGGGACAGACCTTGAGCAGGAATGGCGAATGATCCTTACGGAATCATTCAACTATCGCGAGCGCACACCGACGAGTTCGTTTGTCGATGGCGATCTTTTTTCGTTCGGCTCAACAACCATGCAGGTCATCCATACGCCGGGTCATACGATCGGTCACTGTTGTTTTTATTTTCCCGGTGAAGAAATCCTCTATCTCGGCGATCTCGATCTGACGCCATTCGGTCCCTGGTATGGAGATCGCATATCAGACATCGATCAGACTATTGCGTCCATTCATAAAATGTTAACCATACCGGCACGGATTTACATTTCATCTCATGAAACAGGTGTCATCAAAGGAGATATTTTCGAACTGGCCGAGCGGTATCTTGCTGTCATCGATACGAGGGAAGCAGCCTTGCTCAATTTTCTCGATAAGCCCCGCACGTTCGACGAAATCGTAAACAAATGGATCATCTATAAAAAACCGCGGAAGCCTTTAACATTTTTCAAATTCATGGAAAGCGCCCAGATTCGGAAACACCTTGAACGCCTTCTCGAAAATGGAAAAATACGATTTGAAAATGAGCAGTTCAGCCTTTCGTGAAACATCCCTTAAAGTCACTGGGAAAGAATTTTTTGAGGGTCATTCAAAAGCCTGCCCAGAATACGGCTTATAGGAATACAACATCTCTAAATTGAAAGGCTTATTGCTATCACTGGCAATGACTCATTTGAATTATTACGTCCCAATACTCGCCTGTCGTCATTCTTCGTCTGTGTTTCGAAGAACTGACGAGGAGTGGATCACACGTATACACGCCGCTCAAAAAGTCCCTCGACATACGGAGCAATGATAAGAGCAAAGACGCAATCATTTGTTATTTAAGGATTTCGTACCCATCTATGGTTTCTTATTGCAAGGTATGGCACAAGTGGTATATAAAACACAGTTTCAAGCTTGATATTTTGATTTTCATGTCATCACGGAGCGGGCTTGTAAAAACAATACCGACAAATTGAATAAGAGGGTCCGTCATGAAAGATAATGTAACGTTTCTCAGGGAATTTCAGAAAAAAGTCGAGCGTGCCAAAGCAGAACATGAAATATCGGTCGTTCAATACTGGAAAGAACGTCTTGACAGGCTGGCCGCCATGAAACCTGAGGGAATCGGAGCACTTCAGGTAGAGATGAAGAAATTGTCATCCGTAATGGACAACAGAATCAAGACACTTAAAAAGGATCTGGGATGAAATCGATTGTTAATCTTCTGTTTGAGACCGGCATGCTGAAAAAGACTCCGCGGTCTGGATTTCAATTTCTCGGTTCGGGATGTGAATCCGTGGCGGAACACGTCCTGAGTACGCTCTTCATAGCATACACCCTCTGCAAGCTTGAAAAAGATGTTGATGAGTTGAAAGTTCTCAGAATTTGCCTCATGCACGATCTTCCCGAGGCACGGACAGGTGACATGAATTATGTGAAT
>CAZCGI010000004.1:2256-7918 GCA_964498145.1 uncultured Syntrophaceae bacterium | reverse complement strand
CGGTAATGAGATTAAGGACGCTATTACTGAGTTTAACGAAATGGCGACAAAAGAATCTCTGATTGCCCATGATGCGGACCAGCTTTCACTTATTTTGGAGTTGAAAGAACATGGAGATCTTGGCAATAAGTACAGTTCTGAATGGATCGAGTTTGCCAGAAAGAGGCTGGTCACCGAATCAGCAAAAAATATAGCGGATATGATTATCGATACCGATTCGACGGAATGGTGGTTTAAAGACAAAAGCGACTGGTGGATAAATGGCAACAGAAAATAAAACGGAGCGTGATATCATGGAAAGAACAATCATGAGGCTTTTATTGGGAATAATCGTTATCATCTGCATGACATGGGGAATTTTCGGATGTGCCACCCAGCCGATCAACACAATACCCAAGGAACAACAAGCACAAGCACATCTTGATCTCGCAGTGGCATATTTAAAAGCGGCAGATTACACGTCCGCACTGAGAGAGCTGAAAGATGCGGTAAAACTGCAGCCGAAGGATCCGGAAATACATTACTCTATAGGCATTGCCTATCATGGAAGTGGATTAACCGAAAAAGCAATTGAAGCATTGAAATACGCCATCGATTTGAAGTCAAACTACTCCGAAGCACATAATTACATCGGAACGATTTATCTGGCGAACGATCGCTATGATGATGCCATCCGAGAGTTTTCACTGGCACTGGAAAACGAAGTCTATGAAACACCGGATCTGGCACTTTATAATATGGGTCTTGTATATTTCAAGAAAGGCGAGTATGCAACGGCCATAGATAAATACACCAGAGCACTGCAGCGAAATCCGAACAGCCGAATCCCGTTTCTCATCCATAAAGATATGGGGGTCGCCTATCTGTCGGAAAGGAATGTCACCAAAGCCATTTCGCATCTCCAAAAATCGATAGAGCTTGCACCATACATCGCGGAATCACATTACTGGCTCGGCATATGTTACTTAACAATGAAAGAATCTAAAAGTGCTCTGCAGGAATTTAAGTCCGCAGCATCAGCTGATCCTGAGTCTGTTTTCGGAAAGAAAGCACAGCAGCGTGTTTCCGATCTAACGCAAAAGAGTCGTTGATAACCTTGTTTTTATTGTGAATCCATGTTGTGAAAATCTCACGGTTCAGCGGAGGGATGAGACGGGCTCTGGTTCACCACGGCAAATGCCAACATCAAACCAGGGTACAAGGTACACTTTCTTTCCTTGACAGTGCCCGAAAATTGCCATAAGTTATCCCCGATTTTATGTGACGGTAGGGAAAACAAAATATGGGCTCGAAAAGACAACGGAAAACAAAAGCAGTCGCAGCAAAAAAGAAAAAGAAGAATATCAAGATGTTCTTTCTTTCCGTCATGGTAATTATATCGGCGGTATTTCTTGTCTTTTTCTTTGTTTCACTGTTTGATTACATCTATCCCCCGATAACAGGAAAGGACACGGTGGCTCAAAAGAGAGAAAAACGAGAAGTACGTCTTTACTTTTCCGATGCAAACGAACGATTCCTCGTATCGGAAAAGCGTTATGTAACAAAGAGGAAAAACATTGATGACCAGGCGTTAGAGGTCGTAAAAGCTCTTCTTGATGGATCTAAGCAGGGCAATATCAACACTCTGCCTGAAGAAACAACATGCACAGGGACCACAATAAAAGATGGCACGGCTTACGTCAGCTTAGATGATAATCTGATCAAACGACACCCAGGGGGAACGACCAGCGAAATTACGACAATATATTCCCTCACGACATCCTTGTGCAATAACATTCCTCAAATTAAAAGAGTCAAACTTCTCGTCAATGGCAAAGAAATAGATACCATTAAGGGCCACATCGACACACGGAATCCCTTCACCGTCAACAATGACTTGTTGGCCCAGCGCTCGCCCTGAGCCAGAATCGGCTGTGTAAAACGTTACCCTGAAATAATCTGGACAGTATATTTATGACCGCAAAGAAAAAACTTTCTAAAATCAGGAATATCGGCATCATCGCTCACATTGATGCGGGAAAGACAACTGTAACCGAGAGAATTCTCTATTATACCGGGAAATCTTATAAGATTGGCGAAGTACATGATGGAGAAGCGGTTATGGATTGGATGCCTCAGGAACAGGAGCGTGGAATCACGATTACCTCAGCGGTAACAACTTGTGACTGGCGCAACCATGAAATTCATATCATCGACACACCGGGCCATGTTGATTTTACCATGGAAGTCGAACGGTCACTTCGCGTGCTCGACGGAGCCCTGGTTGTTTTCTGCGCTGTCGGCGGTGTTGAGCCGCAGTCAGAAACGGTGTGGCACCAGGCAGACAAACACCGTGTTCCGAAAATCGCCTTCATCAATAAGATGGATCGTATCGGGGCGGATTTTTTCAAAACGGTTGATATGATGAAAGAGCGATTCAGATCAGTACCGCTGATTCTTCAGATTCCATATTTTACAGGAGATACCTTCGAAGGTGTTATCGATCTCATAAAGCAAAAGACCGTAACCTGGGAGGAGCAACAATTCGGCATAACATACAATTGCGGCGAAATCCCGTCAGGTACCCTTCCCGAGGCAGAAAAATATCGAGACAAATTGATTGAAACCATTGCCGAACTTGACGACGAAATAGCAGAAAAATACCTCGAAGGTTTAGACATTACCGAACGTGAACTGACAGAGAGTATCCGCAAAGCAACGCTTCGTCTTCAGATCGTGCCCATTATGTGCGGAACGGCACTGCGAAACAAGGGAATTCAACCGGTCCTCGATGCTGTTGTCGATTATCTCCCATCACCGGATGATGTTCCACCGATCAAAGGAGTAAATCCGAATACAAAAGAGGTTGAAAAACGGATAAGCAGCGACAAGGAGTCCTTTGCAGCCCTTGCTTTTAAAGTCGCCATGGATGAAGGCAGAAAAATTACCTATGTACGAATATATTCGGGCAATATGAAGGTCGGTGAGGATGTTTATAATGCAAACAGCGGAAGAAAAGAAAAAATTGCCCGGCTCCTGAAAATGCATGCCAACAAGAGAGAACGTATAAATGAAGCAGGGGCAGGCAGCATTGTTGCCGTAGTCGGATTGAAAAAGACCTCTACGGGTGAGACCATTTGCGATGAAGCACACCCGATCCTTCTCGAACCGATAGAATTTTACGAACCGGTGATCAGTCAGGCTATTGAAGCGAAAACACCGGCGGATCAGGAAAAGTTATCAACAGCCCTTGCAAAGTTTATGGAAGAAGACCCGACGCTGAAGGTAAAATATGATGACGAAACTGCCCAGACGGTTATCTCCGGGATGGGTGAACTCCATCTCGAAATTATACTTGATCGACTGATCAGAGAATACAATACGAAGGTAAACGTGGGCAAACCGAAGGTCGTCTTCAGGGAAACGATAGAAAAAAGTATCGATGCGGAGGGCACGTTCCAACGCGAACTGGGCGATGCAAAACATTTCGGCCATGTTGTCCTGCGTATGGAACCGGACAAGCGCGGTTCGGGGGTAACGATCATCAATACCATCAATGAATCCGATGGCATCGCCGCCTATGTACCGGCCATAGAAGAAGCCATTCGGGATGCATCATTAACCGGCGTGATCGCAGGGTATCCCGTCACCGATTTGAGAGTGACGATAAAGGGAGGAACATACAAAGAGGGGGAATCAACCGGCCTTGGATATAAAATTGCAGCATCAACGGCATTTAGAGACGGTTGTTCCCAGGCGGGTCCGATCCTTCTTGAACCGATTATGATGGTTGACATTATTACCCCAAGTGACTTTATGGGAGAAGTGATCGGAGACATCAACGCACGGCGTGGAGAAGTTGAGAGCATAAACCCCAAAGGCCCCATTAGTGAAATCGTAGCCCGCGTTCCTCTCAAACAGATGTTCGGCTACTCGACGGATCTCCGTTCGGCCACCCAGGGGAGGGCCAATTTCACCATGCAATTCCTTCGGTATGATAAGAGTTGATGCCTTAGCGAAAACTCTCTCAAATCCGCACTGAATAAGGCAGCTCCGAAAGAGACTTCGGCTGCATGTCGCGCCAATTCCGAGGGAGAAGCCCTGTACCGACGCATACGTCACAAGCCTTTCCCTGTAAAAACGTGGAAATGCGAAACGCAGCGTATTGATTTTTTACGAAATTGAAAGTTAATTGAACAGAATTGCTCACAGCGGTTGTAAAGCACTCTAAAGCATATGTCCTCATTATCGAGTGTTAAAAAAATCATAAAGATCCTTCGCAAAGAACGGTTTTTCCTTGTCGCATTTATTACGACTGGGGTAATTATCGTTTGTGCAGCAGCTGCATTTGTATTTGAGAATGGCAAAACGAACTCGTCGATTCATACGTTCTGGGACGGAATATGGTGGGCTGTCGTAACCATATGTACCGTCGGTTATGGCGATAAATTTCCCGTATCTGATGCTGGAAAAATTGTAGCGCTCGGTTTGATGATTGCTGGGATAGGATTGCTATCTCTGGTAACTGCAACCATAGCCTCGGTCTTCGTCGCCCAGAAAATAAAGGAGGGCAAGGGTTTGGAAACCATAAAAGAAAGAAACCATATTGTCGTGTGCGGGTGGAACCGGCATACGGAAGATGTCATTTCATGGTTGAACTCCTTCGGCGAAAAAGAAAACCCCTCAATCATTCTGGTAAACGAATTACCCGTCGACGAGGTCGACATATTAAAAACGAAATATGAAAATTACAACATCCGGTTCATCAGAGGAAATCACGCCAATGAAAACGTCCTCCAACGGGCTAATATCCAAAAAGCAAAATTTGTCGTTTTAATGGCTGACTCCTCTGGTGTACACACCAGAGACAGAATTGATGAACGCACGATTCTTGCAGCACTGACAATCAAGTCAATGGTACCGAAAATACGCATTGTCGCTGAGCTTCTGGATAATAACAACAGACAATATCTGAAACGAGCCAATGTTGATGAAATCATCATAATGGAAGACTACATGGGAGCTCTTCTGGCAAGCGCCGTCACCCAACCGGGACTCCCTCGAGTGTTTTCAAGCATTTTTTCTTTGGAGGACAGAAATAAGCTCCAGCGGGTAGCAATCCCCGGACAATTTGTGGGAAATTCCTTCAAAGATCTTTCCGACTTTTTCCGTGAAAAAAGAAATTCCATCCTCATCGGCCTGTTACGGGAAAAGAAGTCGGTAAAACTTGAGGACATGCTCTCCGACGATACCTCTGTCATTGAAACCTTCATCAGAGAAAAAATACGTGAATCAAAAAAAGATCTGCTTTACGAGCAGGATCAGATTAAAGTCATCGTAAATCCTGATGACAGCGAAATCATTTCAGTTCATGATTTTGCCGTAATACTCAGCAGGGTTGAACATTAGGCACGTTCGTGAAAAACTCACCGTTAGACAGGGGGTAACCTCGTGGAAAAGAACATATCCCTCTTGAAAGAAACATCGCTCTTTCAAAATCTAAATAACGACAAGATAGCCAAGATCCTGAACATTTGTCGAGAAGTTAGGTTCTCGAAAGATACGACGATCATGAAAGAGGGAGACGTCGGTGAGACAATGTATATAATCTTGGAAGGAACAGTCGAAGTTGTAAAAACACTTGTCCTCGAAGGAATCGATACAGATGAAGATGAAAAAATCG
>CAZCGI010000004.1:0-2246 GCA_964498145.1 uncultured Syntrophaceae bacterium | reverse complement strand
CAATAAAGTATTCACCAAGCTGAGTTCAAAGGATCACGCTGTGTTTGGAGAGATCAGCCTTCTCGAGGAATCGAAGCGGACAGCAACTATCAAGGCTCTTAGCGACTGCACATTTTACGAAATTGAACGGAGTGACTTTTTAAAACTCGCCGGAGAAGATGCTGAACTCGGATTTCAAGTCCTCTTCAACATCGCTAAAATCATATGTTCAAGGTTGAGAAAGGCCGATGAAGACGTGATCAAACTCTCGACGGTGTTAAGTATCGTTTTAAAAGAAACCTAATTGATATTATGACACACCATCAATATGGATAGTGTCTGAATCTCGCATATAACAACGTAATTACAAATCACGAAATCCAGTCTCCAATCTTCCGGAGCATATTATTACTGTCACGCAACTCATCTGATTCTCCAGTTCACGCTTGTAAATTCATTTGACATTCGTCATGATCTGTCATATTGAAAGCAACTGTGCATTTTGTGCACACTCAACAGAAGCTTGAAACATTGAGAGTGAGAATCATGTACGACTTTTTCTATTCCACCGAACAAATATTGGATGCTTTTTTTCGTATCAGTACATTGCTGACATTTCCTTCCAGAGTCGACGATATTCTTCAAAGGATACTCGATGACGTCGTCGAAACGATGGGTTTTCACCGCGGCATTATCTGTCTCTTCGATGAGACAAAAGAAAATCTCACAACTAAAGTCGTCAAGAATTACAGTCCGGAAGAAGCAGAGTATGCCTTTTCAACAAATCTTAATATTTACAAACATGATTGTCTTGAAACACAGGTTGCCAAAAGTGGTTACTACATTGCGCTGGAAGATGCAGAGACAGACCCGAGAATTACCGAAGCGGATCGAAAAATTACTCAATTTTACAAACGTGGGTCGACTTTTTATGCGGCGTTGAAAACCCAGGACGAGGTCATCGGTATTATATGCCTCTGGTCGAAGGAAAAAACGAGATTCTCCGACAATGAAATCGGCATACTGCTGACATTTGCAAACCAAATAAGCATTGTCATCCATAACACCAGGCTTTTCGAAGATAATCAGAAGAGAATTGAGCGGCTGGTAATTCTCCAGGATGCAGTTTCTCAATTGAATGCCAATTATGTACTTGATAATATTCATAAGATCGTTATTGAGAATGCACTCAAGATCGGTGAATCGAACAAAGCACTCATCTATTTCCTTGATGTCAAAAAAGATAAATGTCTTATAAGTGACGGTGAAACCGTTATCGGGGGCACAGAAGAAGATTTCATGGCTAAAATCAATAACAGCATCATCAAATATGCCCTTAATTCGGATGAAACAACGATTCAATACTCAAGCGATAATGATGGAGTGCCGCCCTTATTCAACGAATTCCGAACAGAAATCGCCATTCCTCTCAACATCGCCGAGAAGTTTAAAGCTGTTCTTTATATGGCAAAATCGAATGGTTCATACAGACCTGACGAAGTGAATGTTCTCGACATTCTCGTCAAAAACGCCGCGGCTTCATATGACAATGCCATCATGCACTCACTGCTATCTAAGGAAGCGGAATCCCTGAAGTCGAAGGTGGAAATGCTGAAACAACGGGAAGATAAATTGCTCGGATTTCATGATATCATTGGTAATTCGAGCAAAATGCAGGGAATTTTTCATGTCATTACCGAAGTTGCAAAGCATGACACAAACATTTTGATCCAGGGTGAGAGTGGTACCGGGAAAGAACTGATGTCTCGGGCGATCCATCGTCAAAGCGAACGAAAAGCCAAACGGTTCGTCGACGTCAATTGCGCCGCAATTCCCGGCACCTTACTTGAAAGTGAACTTTTCGGATACGAAGCCGGCGCCTTTACCGATGCGAGGAAACGAAAACTAGGACTTATCGAATACGCTAACGGCGGTACGATGCTTCTCGATGAAATCGGTGATATGAACCTCCAGTTGCAGGCAAAATTCCTGAGAATGCTTGAAGACGGGCATATTCGTCGTTTAGGTGGAACCGAAAATATCCCCATCAATGTTCGGTTTATCTTCTCAACGAACAGAGATTTAAACAAAATGGTGTCAGACGGATTATTTCGTGAAGATCTGTATTATCGGATCAGTGTCGTTCCCATTACCATTCCGCCACTTCGTGAGCGGGACAATGACATCATCATATTATCACAACACTATATTGGAGAATTTAACAATAAATTTAACAAAAAGGTCATGGCATTTACGAAGGAGGCCGA
>CAZCGI010000003.1:18155-21381 GCA_964498145.1 uncultured Syntrophaceae bacterium | reverse complement strand
CTGTGAAGGAGTGCCGGTACCAGTCGCCGCTGCTTGTCCGACAGTTCAGTCTGGGTTACTTCCACCAAATATGATGTAATGCTCTTTTGCATTTCATCAATCGACTCTTCATCAAGAGAAATCTCATTTTTTATTTTATGGTTATAGCTGATCGTACAGATCCTTGCCTTGTCAAGCATTTCTTTACAGATACTCAGCATTACAGCCATTTCTTTCACAACAGCCTTAATCGCCAGATTCGGTGTTACCAGTAAATTCTTATCGAGATGTTTGGCCTCCTTTTTTTCATAATCCTGTCCGGGAATAATTTTATCGAGGAATGCTACAACAAACCGAACAAAGGGAAGAAGAATTATTGTACTTACCACATTGAATGCAGTATGAGCATTAGCGATCTGTCGAGCCACATCACCTGATATCATAGGGATATACGTCAGATACAACGAGGTACACGGCAAGGCAATAGCCGTGGCCGTAACAGTAAACAGTATGTTCCCCAGAGCAAGTTTTTTGCTTGCCATATTGCCACCAATACTAGCGAGGATTGCCGTCACACCGGTTCCGATATTCGTTCCGAAGATAAGGTAGATTGATGAAGGAAGATCAAGCAAGCCCACCGTCGCACAGGCAATGATTATACCCGTTACTGTTGAGCTGCTCTGAAGAACTGCAGTAACGAGAAAACCTGCCAGGACCCCAAGAAAAGGTTCTTTACCGAAGTTGAGAAAGAAATTTCTCGTCACCTCGTTATCGGCAAGGGGCTTAACCGCAGCACTCATCATGGCAAGCCCGACAAACAGGAATCCGAATCCGAGGATGGCCAAGCCCTTATTTTTGTTTTTATCTTTTCGTGAAAGGAAAAAAACAATCACTCCTATAAAAACGAAGATCGGAGCAACCGTTGATAATTTGAACGCGACGAGCTGTGCCGTTATGGTTGTCCCCACATGTGCCCCGAGCATGATCGCCAAAGCTCCGGCAAGCGTAATAAACCCTGCATTGAGAAATCCTATGAGTATGACTGATGTGGCGCTCGAACTTTGGATGATGGCGGTGACGATAATACCGACAAGGGTTGCCCTGACTTTATTGGAGGTCATCTTTTCGAGCATTGTTTTGAGTAATGTCAAGGAAAGCTTCCTCAACGAATCACTCAAAAGGTACATGCCGTAAATGAAAAGGCCAAGCCCCCCCACGACCCCTAAAATGATTTTATATTCCATATAAACAACCGCAGCATTTCAACAACATGCCGGTATTTCCCAAACACAAAGGATAAAACACGTCAATACTATTATCAAAAAGGACAAAGTATATAATAATTTTAAATAGTTACTATCATCAATACCGCCCCTTTGATACCAGACAATCATAGCGAAAGTCAACCCCTAAAGTCACCGGACATGGAAAATACTCACGCCCATCGGAATCTTCGAAATATCGTTCACCTGCGAGTGCATAGCATGGTGTTTACACAAATATGCAGCATAAGAATCCGTTTGTAAGATAATGATCAGGAGAACAGAAGGTTACGACAGACCTGATGCAGAAACTTCGTTTTCTTTCTCACAACAAAGAAACTAAATCGTCTTCTCATTTTCGGCTCGATAGAGTCTCATTATGTCGGAATAGATTTGAGCTTTCAGATATCAATTGCAGGCGGGGATCCCAATGTATCGGGTCAGATGGGCTTGTTTAAACTGCCCCAATATAAATAAGCACAGTTTCGGTGCTACCCCCCATGCGCATACCATCAGATTAAAAAATCGCATCGATCATTTCATTAAGATTACTGATTCTGATGAGGGATATATCTGTCTTCGGAAGGGTGCCTGGAACATCGGTCTTGGGGACAACACAGTGGGTAAATCCCATTTTAGCTGCCTCTTTGATCCGCGAGTCCATTCGCCCGACCCCTCTCACCTCTCCAGTCAGTCCGACCTCGCCACAAACAACGGTACCTTCGTCGATGGGCCGTCCGAGAAAACTCGATGCCAGGGCCGATACGATTCCCAGATCAACCGCCGGCTCACTCAATCTGACCCCACCGGCAACATTTATAAAAATATCGTAATTAACCAAGTGAAGCCCGCAAACCTTGTCAAGAACTGCCGCTAACAACGATACTCTGTTGTGGTCGACACCGATGGTCGTACGGCGGGGCATTCCGAAATTCGTTTCACTCACCAGTGACTGAAGTTCGACCAGAATCGGTCTCGTTCCTTCCATGCTCGGCACAACGATCGAACCCGGGGCACCTTTGGGTCGTTCCGAAAGAAATAATGCGGAGGGATTGGAAACCTCAATGAGCCCGTTATCCCTCATCTCGAAAACACCGATCTCGTTTGTCGGTCCGTATCGATTCTTCACGCCTCTTATAATTCTGAAAGCATGCCCCGAATCTCCCTGAAAATAAAGGACGGCATCAACCATATGTTCCAGAACCTTTGGACCGGCAATTGCCCCGTCTTTGGTAACATGGCCGATCAAAAAAAGAGGAATGTCCGTCTTCTTCGACATCAGAATGAGCTGTTCCGATGATTCCCGGACTTGACCGACACTGCCCGGTGCCGATGAGAGTCTCGATGAATACATTGTTTGTATGGAATCGATAACGATAACATCAGGCTTTATCTCGTCAATCTGCCGAAGAATTGCATCAAGAGACGTTTCGACATAGATGAGCAGATTTTCAGACGAAGCACCGATGCGCTGTCCCCTCAGTTTAATCTGCCGTGCCGACTCTTCTCCAGAAATGTACAGCGCCGTCAATCCGCTGAGGGCAAGAAACTGCAATGCCTGAAGGAGTAATGTGGATTTCCCGATACCGGGGTCTCCCCCGACCAGAATCGATGATCCCTTGACAATTCCTCCGCCAAGGACGTGATCCATCTCAGCCATACCGATGATGATTCGTTCCCGGTCATCCGTGGTGATTGCACCAATGGGACGGGGTGGCTCGCTGATACCGACTCGGGAATCAGCCCCCCCTTCGGAATGTCCCACTTCCTCCTCGACAAATTGATTCCATTCACCACAGGAAGGACAGCGTCCCAGCCATTTGGGCGATTGATGACCGCAATTCTGACAGAAAAAGACCGTCTTGATTTTTTTTACCATCGATACTCCATGCAGGTAATCTCACAAACATAACCGATTGAAGGAGGACGAACGTCAGTCGACGGATGAATCATATTGTCATTTTAAACTCCCGTCAACACAAAAC
>CAZCGI010000003.1:12595-18125 GCA_964498145.1 uncultured Syntrophaceae bacterium | reverse complement strand
TTTTGCTAATAGCTATTTTTTCTATAATGAATCAATGGAAGGTTATTGAGCAATGAATAATCCGAATTTCAGTTCAGGTCCCTGTAGTAAACGGCCAGGCTGGAGCCTTGAGGTTCTTAATGATGCCGCCGTCGGTCGCTCCCATCGGAGTTCGCTGGGAAAGAAAAAGCTGGCACAAGCCATAGATGAAAGTAAGAAAATCCTCGGCATACCCAACGACTACTTCCTTGGAATATTACCGGCATCAGATACCGGTGCCTTCGAATTGGCCATGTGGTCGCTCCTCGGCCCGCGTCCCGTGACGGTTCTCGTATGGGAAAGCTTCAGTAAAGGATGGGCAACCGATGTTTCCAAAGAATTAAAGCTGAATCCGACGGTTCTCGAAGCCGATTACGGGAAAATTCCCGATTTGAACAGTATCGATTGGTCTAACGATGTTGTCTTCGTGGCAAACGGCACGACGAGCGGCGTCAAAACGCCGAATTGGAACTGGATTCCCGACACACGGGAAGGTCTCACCATGTGCGACGCCACCAGTGCAGCCTTCGCCATGTATATCGACTGGTCAAAGATCGATGTCCTCACCTACTCGTGGCAGAAGTGTCTGGGAGGAGAAGCGGCACATGGTATTCTCGTGCTGGGTCCCCGGGCGGTGGAACGCATTGAATCCTATGACCCACCATGGCCGATGCCGAAAATTTTTCGTCTCAAAAAAGGCGGCAAGCTCAATGAGGCCATTTTCAAGGGAGATACTATCAACACACCGTCAATGCTGTGCGTTGAAGATTATCTGGACACATTGAAATGGGCAGCGGACATGGGCGGTCTCGAAAGTCTTATAGATCGAAGCATGTCGAACCTGAAGGTCATCGAGGAATGGGTTGATAAAACCCCATGGATCGATTTTCTTGCCGAATCCGCCGATATACGATCGAATACCTCAGTCTGCCTTAAAATCGTCAATGACGCCTTTGAGGCACTCCCCCAAAACGATCGAAGTGCATTTATCAAAAATGTTGCCACGACATTGAGCAGCGAAAACATTGCCCATGACATCAGTTCGTACAAAGACGCCCCTCCGGGCTTCCGCCTCTGGTGTGGTCCTACCATCGAACCGTCGGATGTCAAGCGTGCAATTGAGGGGCTCGAAAGAGTATGCTCACAGAAGTTGAAAGAGTTATAAACAATCTCACTGACTGGAGGAACACCCTATATGAAAAAAGTACTCGTAAGCGACACCCTTTCACAGGAGGGAATCGATATATTTAAGAATGCAGAAGGAATCGAGGTCGATGTTATAACAAACCTCACGCCGGATGAACTCAGCGGAGTCATCGGCAATTATGACGGCCTCGCCATACGGAGCGCAACCAAGGTTACTGCTGATATCATAGAAAAAGCAGAAAATCTGAAAGTTATCGGCCGGGCGGGAATCGGTCTCGATAACGTAGACGTACCTGCGGCAAGCAAGCAGGGAATCGTCGTCATGAACACTCCCGGCGGCAATACGATTACTACGGCGGAACATGCCATTTCCATGATGCTCTCCCTGGCGCGGAAAATCCCTCAGGCCACCTCTTCCATGAAATCGGGGAAATGGGAAAAGAAGAAATTCATGGGAACGGAAGTATATAACAAGACACTGGGAATCATCGGTATCGGCCGTGTGGGGTCCATTGTGGCCAACCGGGCTCAGGGATTAAAGATGAATGTTCTGGCATATGACCCGTTCATCTCCCCCGAAGCAGCGGAAAAGATGGGGATCCAGCTCGGATCCATCGATGAAGTCCTCTCACAATCGGATTTCATCTCGGTCCATGCTCCCATGACCAATGAAACGCGAAACCTCATAGATGCAAAGGCAATCGCCAAGATGAAGGACGGAGCCGCTGTTATTAACTGTGCCCGGGGAGGCATCGTCAGCGAGAAAGATCTCTATGATGCCCTTGTATCGGGAAAACTGGCCGGTGCCGCCATCGACGTCTTTGAAGAAGAACCGACCACCAACATTGATCTCGTATCGCTGGATAATGTCATCTGTACCCCCCATCTCGGAGCATCGACCGATGAAGCACAGAGAAACGTTGCCATCGCCATTGCAAAACAGATCGTCGATTATCTTACAATCGGCGACATCAAAAACGCCGTTAATTTCCCTTCCGTCAGCGGAGAGATTCTAACACTCATCAGGCCCTATTTAAGCCTGGCCGAACGGCTCGGCTCATTCGAATCACAACTGGTTAAGGGAGGTATCGAGCAGGTCACTATTGAATACAGCGGTGAAATCCTCGATTATGACGTGGCACCGGTCACGGTTGCTTTCATTAAGGGGCTTCTTTCTCCTATTCTCAAGGAAACCATCAACTTCATCAATGCGCCGGTCATCGCAAAGGAACGGGGCATTAAGATCATCGAGTCGAAAAGTTCCGAAACAACAGACTTCCGGAACTTGATTTCCATCACTGTCAAAACTGCGAAGGAAGAACGGTTCGCCGCGGGAACGATCTTCGGCAGGAAAGACGAACGAATCGTAAAAATCGACAAATTTATCCTGGATGTCATTCCTGAAGGCAATATGCTCGTCCTTTATAACTACGACAAACCAGGCGTCATCGGTAATATCGGCATGACCCTCGGTGAAAACAATATCAATATAGCACGACTTCATCTCAGCAGGGAACAGGTCGACGGACAAGCACTGGTCGTCATCAGCACCGACAGTCTTCTGCCCGAAGATGTTCTCAAGAAAATGAGAGATCTGCCGAATGTCATATCGGTTACTCAAATTGAAATGTAAACCTTAACGATAGGGAGGGGAGGTACCATATGGCAGCAATTATCGTCGTTGGAACACAGTGGGGCGATGAAGGTAAAGGAAAAATCGTCGATATATACGCCCAAGAAGCTGGGATCATAGCGCGGTTTCAAGGGGGAAACAATGCCGGTCACACGCTTGTCGTCGAAGGTGAGCAAACGATTTTACACCTGATCCCATCAGGCATCCTTCACAGTGGCAAAATCTGTATTCTCGGCAACGGGATGGTTATCAATCCAAAAGTTCTTATTCAGGAAATCGACGAATTGCAGAAGCGTCACCTCCTCCCGGCGGATACGAAGCTCTGCATCAGCGATAACGCTCATATCATCATGCCCTATCACATGAGAGTCGACCTTGCCCGGGAAGCACGAAAGGGTAAGGCAAAGATCGGCACCACCGGTCGTGGCATCGGGCCGGCATACGAAGATAAAATGTCCCGGGTCGGCATCAGGCTGTGCGATCTGCTTGATGATGGAATCTTCAGGGAAAAGCTTGCAAAGAACCTCGAGGAAAAAAATTTCTATCTTACCGAATTCTGTAAAGAAGAACCTGTCGACGATGATGCAATTTACATTGAATATAAAGCTTACGCAGAGCGTTTGCGAGAATACGCGGCGAACACATCGCTTATCATCGATGACGGGTTGAAAAGCGGACGGCATATTCTCTTCGAAGGGGCTCAGGGATGCCATCTTGATATTGACCACGGTACGTTCCCCTTCGTTACCTCCTCGAACACGGTTGCAGGCAGTGCCTGCTGTGGCTCAGGAATCGGACCGACACGCATCGACGGCGTGGTCGGCATATGCAAGGCATACACAACCCGTGTCGGAAGCGGACCATTTTTAACGGAACTCACCGATGAAATCGGAGAGAAGATTCAAAACGTCGGCCATGAATTCGGAGCAACAACCGGCCGAAAACGGCGGTGCGGATGGCTCGACATGGTGCTGGTCAAGCAATCGGTCAGGGTATCCGGCATTACCGGTATTGCTCTAACGAAGCTCGACGTCCTGACCGGCATCAATCCGCTGAAAATATGTATTGGCTACACAACCGATCATGAGAAATTTACTGAATTTGTTCCCTCGAACCTTAATGTGTTTGAACAATGCCGACCCATTTACGAAGAATTAGAAGGATGGACCGATGACATCAGAGGCATACGCTCCTTTGATAAACTTCCGGCAGCGGTACAACGATATGTTGCACGATTGGAAGAACTTGCCGGTGTCCCTGTCATCCTGACATCGGTCGGCCCGGATAGAGATGAAACAATAGTCACACACAGTCCCTTTGATGCGAAGCAGTAATGCTCAGGTAATTTTCACTGCAGCCGGCACTATCCGTTGATTATTCGGCAAAATTTAACTATACTGACCACAATTTTTTACAGGAGGTAACGTTCATTATCACCAATACGGATTCAAAAGAGAGGGTCATCCACTGCGTCAACGCCGCATTAGATAGGAAAGCCAAGGACCTTGTTATCCTGAAAGTGAAAGACCTATCGTCTTTTACCGATTTTTTTATAATCTGCAGTGGAACGTCAGACCGTCAGGTCAAGGCTATTGCCGACCATATAGCAGAAAAGCTGAAGAAGGCGGGCATATTACCCTTGGGAATCGAAGGAGAGAATGCGGGTAACTGGATTCTCATGGACTACGGAGATGTCATTATTCACATCTTTTATGAACCGACACGAGAATTTTATGACATTGAAAGGTTATGGTCTGATGTTCCCAGCATGGCGATCGGAGAAGACGTCACCGAAATTACTGCTCTCACCGATAACATGTAGAATCCGGAATATTGTTGACGGTATCATCGATATTATTTTTCCTCCCCGGTGTGTTCTCTGTGGGGATTTTCTGAATGACTCAACACACCCTCCCTTCTGTATGGCATGTCTGTCGGGGATTCATCATATCAGATCACCACACTGCACCCGATGCGGCATCCCCTTCCCTGATATACACGGTGAGGACCACCTGTGCGGCGAATGCATATCAGCCAAACAGTTTTTTTCCACGGCCCGTGCATTCGGGCGGTATGAAGGCACGTTGTTGACAGCCATACACCGATTCAAATATGGGGGGAAGATATCCGTGGGTACGGCCCTTGGCAGGATGATGGCCCACAGAAAGTACAGCGGTCTTGTCTTCGAAGACTTCTCATTGGTAATCCCGGTTCCGCTGCATGTAAAGAGACTCCGTGAACGGGGATTCAATCAATCGGTTATACTGGCACGAGAAATTGCCCAAACATATGATATTCCCCTCAATTTTGTGTCTCTCGAAAGAAAGATAGAGACAAAACAGCAAACAGCGCTGAAAAAGAGCGAAAGACCCAAAAACGTACGAGGAGCATTTATCGTAAGGACCCCGGGAACCATCGAAGGCAAAAAGATCCTGCTCATCGACGATGTCCTTACCACGGGAAGCACTTTGCGGGAATGCGCGCGAGTGCTCATTCGGAACGGCGCAAAAGAAGTTGCGGCACTGACGCTCGCCCGAGCGATATACCATAAGCAATAGAAAGCGAGTAGAGAACGTTTATTATGAGCAAACTGACAAATGTAAATAAGATTATATCTCATGAACAGCTCAAGGACGCTGTCGAAAAACATCGTAAGAAAGGAAGAATCATCGTTTTTACCAACGGTTGTTTTGATATCATCCATGCCGGACATGCGCACTATCTGAATGAAGC
>CAZCGI010000003.1:5842-12585 GCA_964498145.1 uncultured Syntrophaceae bacterium | reverse complement strand
GGGGGGATATTCTGATCATTGCCCTCAACAGCGACACATCCGTCCGCTCTATAAAGGGAGATCTGCGTCCCATCGTTCCGCAGGACGAACGAGCCTATGTCATGGCTTCCCTGGCGGCGGTCGACTATGTAACTTTGTTTCACGAAGATACGCCGCTTCGACTAATCGAATACATACGGCCGGACATCCTCGTCAAAGGTGGAGACTGGAATGAAGCAGATGTCATCGGCGGAGATTCGGTAAAAAAATCAGGTGGTAAGGTAATTATCATGTCTCACGTAAATGGAATTTCCACGACAAATATTATCGATAAAATAAAAAAAGCTTACACCGGCACCTAAATTTTTCTTTACAAAAAAAATATCATTGTATATATGGGGGCAACACTAAAGAAGGAAAGTCCTATAAGAGAAAAGGTGGGACACTGATGAAGCCCGAACAACTTGAATATTTTAAACAACTTCTGGCCCAGCGAATCGAACAACTTCTCAGTGATGCGGGAAAGACAGTCTCTGAAATGACCGATGATAATGTCAACCTTCCCGACATCACCGACAGGGCGTCACTCGAATCAGACAGAAATTTCGAGCTGAGAATCAGGGACAGGGAGCGGAAGTTACTAAAAAAATTGCACGAGGCTTTGAGCAGGATCGATGAGGGCACCTTCGGCATCTGTGAAATGTGTGGAGGGAAAATCTCTGAAAAGAGGTTAATGGCCAGACCGGTAACAACTCTCTGCATCAACTGCAAAAAGAAACAAGAAGAAATGGAAAAACAGCGGGGAGAGTAGCTCATTTTCTCACCGATTCTCATCGATGAATATTATCGCCATTTCTCCAACGCTTCTAATATGATTCCAGAGAAGATCACCGCTTCTCACCTATCTTTCCGTTTTACAAAGAGACAGACACCGAAACACGGAAAGTTGTAAGCCGTGTGCGACAGATACCTCATTATGGTATCCCATCCCTCCATTCATCTTGAAATGATCACGGCGTTCTGTTATTTTACGTCAACGCCGGACAATGAAAGAGAGTGAATCGTATCGACCATGAAGACCTCAAGTGCACGAATTATCGCTCTGGCATTCATCTTCATCGCCGCATATCACGCATCGGCGTATACTCCACCATCAGAACAGATTCTCCAAAAAACGGCAAAGGTTAATCGTCATATTACAACGGTCGAAGGTATTCTCAAGACAACCTTATTTGACGATCGATTCGATAAAGGACAACTGGAAATAACCGAACATATATATATGAAGGGAATCGGCTGCTTCAGGTCGGAACGATATACACCCTCGGGGAACGACATCATCATTCAGAACGGAAGAAAAGCTGTTGCTAAAATACATGACTTATCAAATGTTAATATCCGTCGGATAGAAACGGTATTACCTCTTATTTATTTCCATAATTCGATTGATACTCTTATAGACGATCTCCATTATCTCGGTATCGATACAAGAATCGCAGCCTTCGACAAAGTCAATGAAACCGTTGCCTACGCTATCGGCACAGGGAACACTGATAACCCGGGGAGTAAACTATGGGTTGACAAAAACCGGGGGTTACCGATCAAATTTATCGGCGTCAGCACTGTTGAAGGGAAGCGCATTACCCTCAGGGCGGATTACCTGGATTACACCCGGGTCAAACAGCGATTCTGGCTTCCCACCAGGATTGACTACTATATAAATGACCTCCTTCAGACTACTTGTATCCTCCAAAAGGTATCGATAAATCAGCCTATAGCGGATACCCTTTTCGAAATACCGGAAGACGGGGGTTCATACATCCCCCTGGCGCATTTTCTAACCATACAAGAATGACTGCCATGTATGTTCGAATCGCCCTCAATATACCTTCAGACAAAATCTTCTCCTATTCTGTTCCCGACCGCTTCATTTCCCATATAGCGGTAGGAATGCGTGTTCTCGTTCCCTTCGGAAAACGAATGATGACCGGATACATTGTGGAACTGACCGATGAAGAAGACCGGGGGGATATAAAAGACATCCTCGACATTCTCGACGGCGAGGCCCTCTTTTCCGAAAGAGATCTTTCATTTTATCGATGGATGTCAGGCTACTACATTCATCCGCTGGGGAAAGTGCTGAAATCAATTCTCCCCGGCGGTATCGACATCGAAAGCAGTCGATGGATCTGCCTCTCCTGTGAAAGCGACCGCATCGAACGTGCCCGCCTGTCGCCAGGACAGCGAGAGATTGCAGAGATGCTCGTACGGCATCCCACCGGCATTTCTATTAAAAAACTACAGCGGGAAATAAAGAAGAATAATGTCTACGATGACATCAAAAAACTGACCGCACTGGGTCTCGTCACCGCGGAAGATCGACTGCGGCAACCTGACGTAAAGCGAAAAACAGAGCAAATTATCGGCCTGACAGTCAATCAGACGGAAGACCGGCGATTGACGGAAAAACAGCGAACGATTATCGAACTTTTGCGGAAACAGGGGGATACGCCTCTCACTTCTCTGAATGGTCTCATTACACATGCGTCAGCCACAGTTCGCCGTCTCGAAAAAAGAGGTCTTGTCACGGTGTATTCGAAGGAAGTCTATCGAAATCCCCACGAAACATATGATATCGGCTCCCATGGAAAACCCGAAACCCTGACTGACGAACAGGTAACGGCCCTGAGGGAAAGCACAAGCGGGCTGTTATCCCGTCAATACATCCCATATCTTCTTCACGGTGTTACCGGAAGCGGCAAGACAGTGATATATTTTTACGCCATTGAAGAGGTTCTCCGGTCCGGCGGAAGTGTTATCCTCCTCGTCCCCGAGATTGCACTGACGCCACAACTGCTCAGCAGGGTAAAGGAACGTTTTGACAAAAACGAAACAGCCATCCTCCACAGCGGCATATCCCAGGGCGAGAAATTTGACGAATGGCGGCGTATAAAGAATGGTAGCGCCCGTATCGTTATCGGCGTCAGATCCGCTATTTTTGCTCCGACCCGGGATCTCCGTCTTATAATCGTCGACGAAGAACATGATCAGTCATATAAACAGGACGATCGAATACCTTATAATGCCCGAAATCTGGCGATCGTCAAGGCCAAATTAAATGAAGCTGCAATCATCCTCGGCTCCGCCACCCCGGAGATTCAGACTACCTTCAACGCCCTGGAAAGAGATTTTACCTATATACCTCTCACCAAACGAGTTGACGACCGCCCTCTTCCCCACATTGATGTTATCGACATGAAAAACGAGCGGGACGAAAAAGGAAGGGTTCCCATTCTTTCCCGGCCCTTGAAGTCAGCTATTCAGGAAACCCTGACAGCGGGCAAACAGACCCTCCTCTTTTTGAATCGGAGGGGCTATACGACATTTCTCTACTGTCGAGACTGCGGCTATATTTTCAAATGCCTGAACTGTTCCGTCTCGATGACGCATCATATAAACGATAATGTTCTCCGGTGTCACTACTGCGATTACACCGTCAAGGCACCTCCTATGTGCCCTCAATGTAAGGGATACCAAATCGGCAACTACGGTATCGGCACTGAAAAAGTCGAATCACACATTAAAGATCTTTATCCGGAAGCCCGGGTTGAGCGCATGGACCGTGATACAACACAAAGGAAAGGATCGTATGGGCGTATTCTGACAGCACTCGACCGTGGGCACATAGATATCCTCATCGGCACACAGATGATTACAAAAGGTCATGATTACCCCAATGTAACACTTGTCGGGGTTCTGTCTGCCGACACATCTCTGAATATCCCTGATTTCAGAGCATCAGAGAAAACCTTCCAATTGATCACACAGGTGTCCGGCCGAGGCGGCCGGGGCGACACTCCGGGAAAGGTTATTGTTCAGACATTCAATCCGGGGAATTATGCAATCCAGCGGGCATGCCGCCATGATTGTCAGGGATTCTATTCTGACGAAATCACACAGCGCCGTGACTTCGGCTATCCCCCATTCTCTCGGATGATAAATTTCCGTGTATCGAGCCTAAAAAAAGAAACAGCGGAACACTGCGCACGGAAACTGGAATCCATTGCTCGAAAGCTCATTCACAATGGGAACACTGCAAATCAGATGCGAATCATGGGTCCCGCAGAGGCTCCCATTGCCAGGATCAAAGGCAAGTATCGCTGGCACATGATTCTGATTGGGGAAAACGTCAGAGCCCTTCAGAAGCTGACCCGGGAAATTATGGCTGAAACAAAACACCTGAAAGCTACAATTAAAGTTGACGTGGATCCCGTCAACTTCATGTAGGATGTTTCAACAATTGCCGGCAGAACGATCCGGTAAAATGGAAGACAGCCCTCCCCCCTCACCCCCCGCGGGACAATCGTAACGTGAAATATTTCACAACCTCAGTGTGACTGACACCATTGCCTCACTCATCGAGCTTCTTTATAAATTACCAGCATACATGCTCTTCATTACACACATCAGATGCACATCATGAGGGGGGATCAAAGTATTCGAAAAGTTGATTCCTGAAAATCTGTAAAAAACAGATAAATCGCGAAACACAGGCTGCCATCGTGTTGGCATGCCGCAAAGAGAATGCCGTACCAACGGAATATTTTCATTCTATTAAAAATGTAACACCTATGCAAAGAGCTGAACGGAGGTATTTATGGCATTAGAAAACGCACTGCAGATAACCGGAAGCCCTTTTCTTTCAGTCCTCTTATGGATAGTCCTTCTATCAACCACTCTCTATTTTGCACGAAAGCCCTTTCATCGGGCAGTCATGTCATTCAGTCGAATCATCAGAAGCGGAATGCGTCTTTCATCGACATCGGTGCTTAACGCAGAAAAAAGATTGGTTCATCGAACACGACAAGTTCTTATTTCATCCGGGATGGACCATACGGAACGTTTGGTGGAAAGAGAATTTGACCGTATCGCAACATCAGTCGAGAGAGATCTTGACACCTATCCCAGTCTGCACAGAAAACTCACCGATCTAACGACCAACCTTGATGAGAGTTATAAAGAAAGCTCAGAGGTACCACCTTCGCTGCCATCATGGATGCCGATCATCGAATCAATTGCAAAGATCAAACATTCGGGAGATTCGATGATCGCCACCATGCTGGGAGAAATTAATAAGACACTCTCGGAACAGCATAAAACAGCGGTTGAAGCATATCGGAATTCAATGGCTATTCGTCATTCCATTCTCAGAAAAATGCTACCATCCTGGCGTCATATGCAGAAAACCCTCGACACAGTCGGTACATCTATCATTAATCTCACTAAACGGGCAGAAACGATCGACCGATACATGGAGGAATATGAAAAAATTCGCGCCCAGGATGATCAGGCTGTTCGAAAACTTTCCTCATCGTCACTGACTCAATTCTTCATTGCCGGGATTGTCCTCCTCATCGCGTTTGGCGGCGCCCTCATAAATTTCAATCTCATTGCACTGCCCATGTCGGAAATGGTTGGCGGTGCCAGCTATATCGGGCCGTATAAGACATCGGATGTAGCCGGACTTGTCATCATCCTCGTTGAATTGACCATGGGGCTCTTTTTATTGGAATCACTCCGCATTACCCGGCTCTTCCCGGTTATCGGAAGCATGGATGACAAGATGCGCCACCGAATGATCTGGATTACCCTCACCATGCTTATCATCCTTGCCGGTGTTGAATCAGCTCTGGCCTTTATGCGTGATCGCATCGCCTATGACCTGGAAACTTTGAGACAGACACTGGCAGGCGTTGAACACACGGCACTGTCGTCCAGCATTATACCGACAGTTGGACAAATGGTCATGGGATTCATCCTGCCATTCGCTCTTGCATTCGTGGCTATACCGCTGGAATCCTTTATCGCATCATCACGAACAGTGATCGGAATCGTCGGAGCAGGATTCCTGAGAATGACCGCGTTTCTCCTTCGTCTGCTTGGGACCGTCAGTTACTTCCTGGGTCGTTTTGTCATTACTATCTATGATCTCATAATTTTTCCGGCGCTATGGCTGGAAGGGATAATTATTGCGGCACATCAGAAGAATCGGGGAGAATCCAATCAAAAGAATGCACGGCAGAGCAACAGTGGAAACACTGATGCAGATGAACCGACTAACCAAATACTCGAATACAGGGAGCAGGAATAATGAAAAAAATCATAGCGGTCTTTATACTCTGCCTTGCTATAACGTTTGGCTGCACAGACAAAAAAAATCATTCAAAAGGCGTCTACATGCTCCTCGATACGTCAGGAACATACGTGGAAGAGTTAAAGAAGGCCCAATCGATTATCAACTATCTCTTGGGTGTTCTCCAGCCGGGCGACACACTGGCAGTTGCGCGTATTGATACGGGCAGCTTCAGTGAAAAAGACATTATCGCCAAGGTGACCTTCGACACGCGACCTTCTATTTCAAATGACCAGAAACGTGTCTTTCAGAAAAAGATAGCTGATTTTATGTCCTCGGTGAAAAGTAGTCCGTACACAGATATATCCGGCGGCATGTTACAGGCCATCGAATATCTGAACGAAGCGGGATCAGGTCAAAAGTATGTCCTCATATTCTCCGATCTCAAAGAAGAGCTTGCGAAGGGCCATATACGAGACGTCCCGTTTCAACTTTCTCACTGTAAGGTCATTGCCCTCAATGTCACAAAACTTCGTACAGACATTTCCGATCCAAAACAATATATGGACCGGGTGAAAGAGTGGCGAAATAAAATTGAAAGCGGAAACGGAAACTTGCGCGTTATAAACGA
>CAZCGI010000003.1:1493-5832 GCA_964498145.1 uncultured Syntrophaceae bacterium | reverse complement strand
TAAACGACTTGGAACGGTTAGACAACATCTTTGCCATGAAATAGAAACTTTTCCAAACGACCGGGGTGGTGAATTACTTTCCCTTCCTTCCAGTTCACCACCCCACCCCCATGTTTCACACAATCCAACATGGCAATGCAAAATCTGACGACTGCCAAAAATAATCAAAGCGCTTTGATAAGACAGGATACTCTCAATGACAAAACGTGCAACGTGCTCGGAGTCCGCTGATAAATTCCGAAATGAGGCCGCCTCGGGATACATTACAGGATATACGTTTACGCCATTCGCACGCTCCAGATATCTGACCATCACAATCATCCGCCGAAGAACTCACATAAACGCTTTTTTTGCGTTCGTTTGTAATGAACACAAAGAAAACCCGTCAGAACAGTATTGATTTTCCAATGAACACGGCACTAATGAAACAAATATTTCTCAAGATATGACATTTTTTACCGATAATTACTGTGATTTTGAAAGATGGCGACATTATTCTGATGTACATCATGGAGGTGCAGAAGATTACCTGTACATGTTAAATGACTTTCCGTCACCTCCCGGGCTTTTCTATAGTGGAAATTCGAGTAATGAAGACCGCCAAGCAAAAAGACAGTGGCCGTCAATTTCGCCAAGACAATCTTGATAATAAATTAATAAAAACGATCTCTTGATAACATACATCGCATGCATATTGATTCAACACACAGTGTCTGAATCAATCATTGAAGATACGATATGATGCGACATTTCCGCAGAAGATATCATGATTTCTGCCCGGAATCGCATAAAGATGATGACGGCGGAACAATAAATGATAGACAGTACACTATCGACAACATTGAGATCATACACCACACAACCCATTGCATCCTGTGACATGAGTATTTATATCGACATTCTGGAAAATATAGATTTGGGATTACTTCTCCTTGATATAGGAAAAGAATCCGTTATCCTGCAAAATAAATCCGCCATTAACATCCTTGAACTGGATTCAAACCCGATGGATTATTCTGACTATAAATCATTGTTTCTCCCTGACTTACAACAACCATCGATCACGGGAAACTTCGGTATCTCTCAGAGTCTTTACTATAAAGATAAATTGTTGGGCTACACTGCTTACATGGTACGCGACACCTTCGTTTGGATACTGATACGAGATATTACCGAAAAAGCACGTCTGGAATCGATTGCAGCAGAAGTCAATACCATGGACAATATTAAATACATCTTTTCCGGGATCAGACACGAACTGGGCAACCCCATCAATTCCATAAAAATGGCACTCAGTGTCCTGAAAACAAAGTTGGACTCCTGTTCAAGAGATACAATCACAGAATATGTTGATCGTATTCTGACAGAAATTTCACGGGTCGAATATCTGCTGAAATCACTGAAGAGTTTCGGCATGTTTGATAACCCTATTATTCAGAGTGTGAATCTTGCGTCTTTCTTTCATCATTTTGTGTCTCTGACTGCGGAAGATCTTCGAAAGAAAGGCATCGAGCTAAGGATCTCTCTGAACCCCGAGGCCCAGTGCATACTTGCAGACCCGAGAGCACTGCAACACGCGATCTTAAATCTCGTGACAAATGCCTCAGACGCATTGGAAGACAGCTCACATCCGACCATACAAATCAGTTCAGAAAAATGGGAAGGTAAGATATGCATTCACGTCAGAGATAACGGTTGTGGTATGTCGAGCGAGGTGAGCGACAATCTTTTCAAACCTTTCTATACAACAAAGTCCTTCGGAACCGGACTGGGGCTGACCATAACGAAAAAAATGCTGACAAAAATGAACGGCACCTTAGAGATAGACAGTATTAAAAACGGTGGAACAACGGCAACAATAAAACTCCCCGAGGCCCATGATGAAGGATAGCAATTTTCAGAGAAACATTCTTATAATTGATGATGATCGGTTCTTTTGTGACACCGTTAAAGATTTTTTCACCAATGGGAAAGTAAATGTCTTCACGGCACATTCAGGAGGAGACGGCCTCCACATCTGTTCTCACAGCAATATTGACGTTGTCCTCCTTGATCAAAAACTCCCCGATACGGAAGGAGCGTTACTCTGTCCCCGAATTCTGGAACATAATGAACATGCAAAAATCATTTTTATAACCGCTTACCCGAGCTTCGAAAATGCTGTCGAAGCATTGAAGATCGGGGCATATGACTACCTTTCAAAGCCGTTTGAACTCGAAGAATTAAAACTCGCAATTGATCAGGCATTGAGAACTATCGACCTGGAACGGATAGAACAGGTTCAGCATTACCGAGACAATAAAGAAAGCAACGAAACGGTTGTCATTTGCGACCAGGGAGGACTCACCGAAATCAGAAAGCTCGTCGATCTGGCGGCTCAAGAAAACGCTCCCGTACTTATTACCGGTGAAACGGGAACGGGAAAAAGCATAATAGCAAAAGCAATTCATTACCAGAGTTTTGCTCATAAGAACCCTTTTATAAGTATAAACTGCGCAGCACTTCCTGAAAACCTCATCGAGGCGGAACTCTTCGGCCACGACAAAGGGGCCTTCACCGGAGCAGTATCATCCCGGAAAGGAATTTTTGAGCTTGCTGAGGGAGGCACCCTGTTTCTTGATGAGATAGGAACGATGCCTCTTCATTTGCAGTCAAAACTTCTCGGTGTACTTGAAGACAAGGCAATTCGGAGGGTCGGTGGAGAATCGATCAGACCGATTAATGTGCGCATCGTTGCAGCATCAAATGCCAATCTGGAAGATGCTATCGTCACAAAGACCTTTCGCAGCGATCTTTACTTTCGCCTCAGTGTCATACGAATACATATTCCGCCACTGCGAGAGAGACCTCAGGATATTCCCGAATTGTGCAATTTTTTTATCGGCAAAATGGCAAAAGATCAGCAAATATCACTCCCTGAGTCAGAATTAGCCAAGTTAACATCATACAACTGGCCGGGGAATGTACGTGAGTTAAAAAATATTATCGAAAGAACACTCATTATTCAAAAAGGACAATCACTGAAACCTTCCGAACTTCTGACTGCCGGTGTTCCTTCATACAATCAGGCATCATCATCGAGGGCGAACGGCATGGAAACTCTGGAAGAAATCGAAAAAAATCACATACGATATATACTTAACCAATGTTCCGGCAATTATACAAAATCCGCCAAGGTACTTGGTATATCTCTCTCAACGCTGAAAAGGAAAGCCAAGCGATTCAACCTTGCCGTCAGGTGATAGAAATGACCCACTGGTTCAAAATGAACCGTTCAAAGTGAACCGTTCATCCACAAGCCTGGCATCACACCGGTGATATGACCCTGAACATACAAACAAAATCGGAACATGTGTGTTTGGCATTCATTTTGCTTATATAAGAAAAAAACGGAGGGGCCATTAGAAACATATGACAGAGCAACACAACATAGAATCGACATGGCGGAGGCTTTTTTCGTTTAAGAACAAAACTGCCCAAAAATCAAATACAAAATATGTATTAATTGTTGATGATGAAAGACCATTTCTCCTGAGTCTGTCTGATGGGTTAAGCCTGTATAAAAAAGATTTCACCGTCTTGACAGCCCTGAACGGCAAAGAGGCAGTCAAAATACTCAATGCGTACCGTATAGACCTTGTTGTAACAGACCTGAGAATGCCAAAAATGGACGGTTTTGAATTACTTGCATACATGACCCAGAATTATGCTGAAATACCGGTCATTGTTATGACCGCCTTCGGCACTCCAGAGATAGAGAATAGAATTCATTCCATAGGAAGATTTCAATATCTGGAAAAGCCTATGGATATAACTGTCCTGGCAAACAGCATTTTCAACGGGTTAGCTACAACCCCCTCGAAAGATTCAAAGCAGAGCATTAATTTATCAACATTTCTCCATCTGATAGAAATGGAAAACACAACATGTACGCTCCGAGTGAAATCGGATGGAAAGAGCGGATACCTCTACTTCGATAAAGGCAGGTTACTTTCAGCCGATACGGATGACCTGAAAGGAAAAGCAGCCGCATTGGATATGCTGTCGTGGAGTAACGCCGAGTTGGATATCAAGTTTAAATGTGAAATAAAGGACGAAAACATGGAAGGAACATTAAGTGAGATCTTAATGGAAACCCTTTCAAATCAAGATACTGTCGACAGAGGAGTGGAGAATAAGGCCGAGGAGGAAGCAAAAGCCAAAGCTGAAGAAGAGCAAAAAAGAAAGGCTGAAGAGGAAGCAAAGGCCAAGACCGAAGAAGAGCAGAGAAGAAAGGCCGAGGAGGAAGCAAGAGCCAAAGCCGAACAAGAGCAAAGAAGAAGGGCCGAGGAAGAAGCAA
>CAZCGI010000003.1:0-1393 GCA_964498145.1 uncultured Syntrophaceae bacterium | reverse complement strand
CCGAGGAGGAAGCAAGAGCCAAAGCCGAACAAGAGCAGAGAAGAAAGGCCGAGGAGGAAGCAAGAGCCAAAGCCGAACAAGAGCAGAGAAGAAAGGCCGAGGAAGAAGCGCAATTGAAGGCAAAGGCTGATGAAGAGAAACGAATGGCGGATGAAGTAACAAAGCAGAAGTTAATGGCATGGCAAAAAGTAACGAAAAATTAAAACAACTAAGCAAACCCTTAAAAAGGGGAAAAAAGGAGGGAAACATGGATATAAGTAAACTTAATGGCTGTATTGAACTTCTAAAAAAACAGTTGGGAGACGCATTAGTGGCAACAAGTATCGTTTCAATGTCCGATGCCCAGTCAATAGCTGATTTCAATTCTAAACCGGGTGCGGCGTCTGTATTCATCCAAGTGACGGACTTTATTAACGAGTCGCTGAAAAAAGGATATCCGGCACTGGGGAAATATTATCTTCTCGATTGCGAAAATGACAGGCTGCTCATATTTCTTCCCCTTGGCGAATATCAATGGGGAATCGCCGTCGATTCCTCCAAGGCCAAGCTCGGATTGCTTTTGAATGTCGTTATTCCGGAAATCGTTGGAGCATTCGCAGAAGCCATAAAATAAAGCATTAGAATGTTCATCAATAATGGCATGTCAATCACATGATTGATATCATAATTACATTATTACAAAACCAGGGGGTGCATGTACACCCCTTGGGGTATCTTGCATTACCCAGGGGGCGCTAAAGAAAACATGGGAGGAATTCAATTTTCCTCTCCATGTCTTTCTTTTATTTCGAAACAGACATGGCAATGTGAATATCTAACGCGATAGGACGTAACAACTAATGACCAGGCTCTGTAAAATTGTACCTGCCGCATAATCAATATCAACTGAGGATAAAACAAAAGCGTTACTCAGACGTAACTTCAGGTTAAGCGGCCCACCGAAATGATGGACATTTTGATATTCACCAGCGATCAGAAAATGAGAGAGAAGATTAAATGTCTTTAACTTCAAAAATCTCCAAAGAACCGTTTTCAAATAATATGGAGATTGCCCAGCTTCTCGACAAACTCCGACTTCACAAATCCATTTATGATATAACCAACCGCATTCATGCTGCTGAAAGCATCAAGCAAATTGTCGTTGATCTCAAAGAAGATCTTTTAAATCTTTTTGATGCCCATTTAATGACAATCTATGCAGTCGATCCTAGAAAAAACAATCTCTTTTCTATGCTTCTGGCCGGCTCTGATTTGAGTTTAATCAGAGTGCCCATAAACAACAAGAGCATCGCAGGCTACGCGGCAAACAACAAAAAGATCGTCAACATTGCCGATGCCTACGACGATGCCGAATTAAAACGAATCGATAAAGCCCTCAACTTCGACCGGAGCT
>CAZCGI010000002.1:4213-22716 GCA_964498145.1 uncultured Syntrophaceae bacterium | reverse complement strand
TTGCAGATACCAGGGATATTTTTCTGTTCCAAAAGATGAGCTCGTCATGATACAGGCGGAGCCGTGAGTATTCACGTTCGCCGAACGTTATGGGCAATGACTTTGATGCTGTATATAAAATATCTTCGAAATCGTTCATATCATCTTACATTTGCGTGATTGCCGATTTTAAGATAAAAGCCGGGATATTAACAATAAGAAAATGAATGAAGGACCAATATATGACGGAAAAGGCTCTTATGGACAATATAACGATTGTTCTCCATAAACCGAAATATGCCGGTAACATCGGATCGGTCGCGCGATGTATGAAAAACACAGGAATATCAAACCTATCGGTTGTCGGTGAACGTGAATATGACAGGGAAGAAATGTCCCGCATGGCAACACACTGTTCGGTTGATATTGTAGATAAAATAAAATATTACGATACGTTACAGGAAGCTGTTGCTGATAGCACCTACATCATCGGGACGACGGCGCGGAGGGGAAGCAAGAGTGCACGGCAGCCGCTGATGCTACCCCGGGAGATGGCGGAAGGACTGGTTGAGCTTTCGAAATATAACAATGTTTCACTTATTTTTGGTCCGGAAGACAGGGGTCTTACCAACGACGAATTAAAATTCTGTCATTCTCTGGTAACGATACCAACCTCGGAGGAGTTGAAATCTCTTAATCTGTCTCATGCCGTCATGATCTGTTGCTATGAAATATTTACCGCGTTTCAGGAATCGGTTCTACGATTTACACCAAAACTGGCGAGTTCACGAGAGCTCGAAGCGATGTACGATCATTTGAAAGAAATGTTCATAACGATCGAGTTTATAAATCATGAAAATCCAGACTACTGGATGATGAATGTTCGAAGGCTGTTTTCGAGATTTCATCTTTACTCAAAAGAAGTAAAGATAATTCGAGGAATATGTCGCCATATGTCACAATATGTAAAAAAACAAAATGCTTGACTTTATCCGGTGAGGAACTTAATACTTTGAGCATTGTCTGAATGGTTGTCGAGGGGCCGAATACATAGTTTCTCTGCTCGCAAAACAATTATACCGAGGGAACATTCGAGGAAGATCCGGATGAGTCGGACGTATAAAAACATGGACTGGATATTCGAAGAATACAGCATGATTCCGTTCTGCGTTACAGTAAATAATGTATAAAGGGTAAGTGAGAGGAGAATAATGAGTCAGGTGACGAGGGAAGATGTATTACGAACGGTTAAAGATAAGAATATAAACTTCATCCAGTTCTGGTTCACCGATGTACTCGGTATGCTGAAGAGTTTTACCGTCAGTCCGTCGGAACTGGAAGTCGGGATGGAAGAGGGGATGGGATTTGACGGATCATCAATTGAGGGTTTTGCCCGGATCGAAGAGAGCGATATGATCGCAATGCCCGATCCGGGAACCTTCCGTATTGTTCCTTGGTTGACAAAGGTGGGTCCCGTTGCGAGGCTCATTTGTGACATCATTAATCCCGACGGCAGTCCCTATGATGGAGACCCGCGATATGTCCTCAGGCGAGTTCTCAAGCGTACAGCAGATATGGGATATCAGTTCTATGTGGGGCCGGAACTCGAATATTTTTATTTCCGAAACGATAAGAACCCGGAAATATTGGATAAAGGCGGATATTTTGATCTTGCCCCGGCGGACCTCGGCGATAATCTCAGGCGGTTGACCGTGAAGACGCTCGAAAGCATGGGGATCGAAGTCGAATACAGCCATCATGAAGTCGCACCGAGCCAGCATGAGATCGATCTCCGATATTCGGAATGCCTGAAGATGGCCGATGCCGTTATGACATATCGGGTGGTCGTTAAAGAAATAGCAGGCCAGAATGGCGTTTACGCTACTTTTATGCCGAAGCCGGTTCTTGAAATAAACGGGAGTGGCATGCACGTTCATCAATCACTGTTCAAGGGTTCGAAAAACTGCATGTATGATCCTGACGATAACTATAATCTGTCGGACATCGCAAAATACTATATCGCGGGATTGCTGACTCATGCACGTGAGATAACGGCGGTTACCAGCCAATGGGTGAATTCCTACAAACGGCTCGTACCGGGGTACGAAGCCCCGGTTTATGTATCGTGGGCACGGAGAAATCGGTCGACCCTGGTACGCGTTCCCATGTATAAGCCGGGAAAGGAAACGGCGACACGCGTGGAGTATCGCAGTCCCGATCCTGCCTGTAATCCCTATCTTACCTTTGCCGTCATGCTTGCTGCCGGTCTCGAAGGAATTGAAAAGAAGTATGCGCTGCCCGACCCGGTAGAAGAAGATATATACCAGATGTCTCGAGAAAAGCGGAAGAGCTTGAACATCAGGGCGCTGCCGGGGAGTCTGGTCGAGGCAATCCAGGAGGTGGAGCGGAGCGACCTTGTCAGACGGGCACTTGGTGATCATGTATTCAACAAATTTGTGGAGAATAAAAAAGTGGAGAGAAATTTATACCGACGACATGTCTCGCAATATGAAATCGATAAATATCTCCCAATCTTATAGAAGTAAACAGATACGATAAGCCGCGTAAAGTGAGGTATCGCTATGAACACAATTTTTTCATTCACCGGGGCAAAGAAGATCGTTTTCGGACGGGATTCTTTCAAGCAGCTCGGAGATCACATTAAAGAATTGGGGGGGAAGAAACCGCTCATCGTCATGGACGGCAATCTGGCGGAGGCGGGATTTCGACAGAAAATTGATGATGTATGCCGTGCCGTAAAGCTGAAATATGTCCTCTATGATAAGGTAGTGGCAGAACCGCCCCTCGAATTGGCAGATGAGGCAGCGGAGGTGGCACGCAAGGAGAAAATCGATAGTGTTGTCGGCATTGGAGGCGGAAGTGCCATGGATGTGGCAAAAGCGGTTGCCGTCATTGTGGCAAACAAGGGAAAAGCTCAGGATTACCTGGGATTGAATAACATTCCCGGACCGGGCCTTCCCAAAATCATGATCCCTACGACAGCGGGAACGGGTAGCGAAGTGACCTTCACATCCGTGTTTATTCGGAGAGATCTGAATAAGAAAGAAGGGATGAACAGTCCCTATCTCTATCCTGAACTGGCACTGCTTGATCCGCTTCTGACACTCACCGTACCACCGGCGGTGACAGCCACGACGGGAGTTGATGCATTGTGTCATGCCGTCGAATCATACATGTCGATAACTGCAAGTCCAATGAGTGAGATGGTGTCGCTCGAGGCGATCAGTCTCATTGCGGAAAATCTCAGAACCTGCGTTCATGATGGTTCGAATGTCGATGCCCGTGAACAGATGCTCCTTGGAAGCCTCTATGCGGGACTGGGGCTTGCCAATGCCGGTGTAACAGCAGTTCATTCGCTTTCATATCCCCTGGGAGGGCGCTATGGAATACCCCATGGGCTGGCAAATACGATACTGCTTCCCGCGGTCATGCGGTTTAACCTTCCCGGTGCCATTGAAAAATGTGCAGTCATAGCCGAAACTATGGGAGAGTATGTCGATGATCTGTCTCTCAGGGATGCTGCACAGTTGGCGGTGGGAGCCATTGAGGATCTCATTTTGGATTGCAGCATATACGACTCTCTTGAGACCCTCGGCATTTCGCCGGAAGATTTCCCCGAACTGGCGGAAATTGCCATGACGGTTGCACGACCATTAGCGAACAATCCTCGCAGGGTAACGGTGGCGGATGCCATTGAAATCTATGAAGATGCATATTAAAGAACTATCGAACAATATTGATTGAGGGTGATCATCGGGGGTGCGGTCTTACCACTTTCCTCACCGCCTGTTGCACTCGCTGAACGTAAAAACGCACTATAAATCGGAGGATAACATGCCAGGTAATGAACTGATCGGAAAAGAAGAAATAAAAGAAGTCATGGACGTTCTTGAAACGGGCGTTCTCATGAGATATGAATTTGATGAACGGAGAAAGGGAGTATACAAGGTCCGGGAATTTGAAGCTGAGTTTGCAGAATACCTCGGTGCTCGGTATGCTTTGGGAGTAACATCGGGATCGGCAGCACTGAAAGTTGCCCTGACCGCTCTCGACGTCGGTCCGGGCGATGAGGTGCTCGTGCCCGCTTTTGACTTTATCGCTACCTATGAGGCCGTTCTGGAGGCCGGTGCCATCCCGGTGATGACCGATATCGATGAGTCGCTGAACCTCGATCCTTCTGCCATTGAAGATCGTATAACACCCTTGACGAAGGCAGTCATACCCGTCCATATGTGCGGAGCCGCAGCAAAAATCGATGATATTATTGCCGTGTCGAAAAAACATAACCTTGCCGTCCTTGAAGACAATGCCCAGGCCTGCGGCGGCAGTTACAACGGCATCAAACTGGCGACCCTCGGAGATATGGGGATCTTGAGTTTTGATTATTTCAAAACCATAACGACGGGAGAGGGTGGCATGGTCGTAACAAATGACAAGGCGCTGTACGACCGCTCGGACTGGTATCATGATCATGGGCATGATCATAATCCCGCAGTGGGCAGAGCCCTCGAAGGCCGGTCAATTCTCGGCTTCAACTATCGCATGAACGAACTGCAGGGTGCCGTCGGATTGGCCCAGTTAAGGAAACTTGACTACATTATAGGCGAACAGAAAAAAATCAAGGTAATCATCAAGGAAGCGCTCGGCCGCATCGATGGTATCGGTTTCAGAACTCTCTTCGATCCCGCAGGAGACACGGCGACATTTCTGGGATTCAATCTGCCCGATGTGACAGAGACAAAGAAATTTCAGGAAGCGCTTAAAGGGCAGGGCATCGACACGATTTATTATAAGGATAATGCCTGGCATTATGCTCCCAACTGGGAACATCTCATCGGGTGGGCGACGGCAAATTCGAAAAAGTTTCCCTTCTCAGGCCATAAAGGATCGATTGATTACGGTACTCAGCATATTCCACGGGCAGAAGAGCTGCTGGGGAGAACCCTTTTCATGATCATACCTGTGAAGATGGCTGAGGAACGGAAGGAAAAGATTGTCACCGGAATAGAAAGGGCGGCTAAGGTTTTATAAATCCGACAGGAGATGGTGTTATGATCGTGGTTACCGGCGGTGCCGGTTTTATCGGCAGTGCCATTGTGTGGAAACTGAATACGGAAGGGATTGACGATATCATTATCGTTGATAATCTGGGTACATCGGATAAATGGAAGAATCTGGTTCCCCGGCGATATGCCGGTTATCTCCATAAAGATCGTTTTATTGAAATGGTTCGCAGTGATACCGTTCCGTTCGATGTAACGGCAATAATTCACATGGGGGCGTGTTCATCCACGACGGAGCGCGACGCCGATTACCTCATGGAGAATAACTATCGATACAGTTGCTCCATTGCGGAATGGGCCGTAAAGAAGGATATCAGGTTTATCTATGCCAGCAGTGCCGCCACGTATGGAGACGGAACTCTCGGGTTTTCAGATGATGACACGGTGAGTAAGACCTTGTATCCGATCAACATGTACGGTTATTCAAAACAACTCTTTGACCTCTGGGTCTTTCGCATGGGGCTGGAGGATCGGGTTGTGGGACTCAAATTCTTCAACGTCTTCGGTCCCAACGAGTATCACAAAGGTGACATGCGGAGTGTCGTCCATAAATCTTTCGAACAGATTCGCGACACCGGTAAGGTTCGTCTCTTCAAATCCCATAAGCCGGATTATCAGGATGGCGAGCAGAATCGTGATTTTGTGTACGTAAAAGATTGTGTCGATGTGGTCTGGTGGTTCCTTCAGAATGATGGGATCAACGGTATCTTTAATCTGGGAACGGGCAGGGCACGAACATGGAAAGACCTCGTCGGCGCAGTTTTTACTGCAATGAGGTGTGAACGGGATATCGAATTCGTTGACATGCCAGAGTCTATTCGTGATCAGTATCAGTATTTTACCGAGGCACGCATGGAAAAACTCACGTCACAGGGGTGTCCGGTGGCGTTTCGTTCTCTCGAGGAAACCGTTGCCGATTACGTAGGTCATTATTTACTGACGTCGAAACCGCACCTGTAGTCAGATACAGGAACAATGAAGGAGCGAGGCGCATCGATGAAAGTCATATGCATCATCCCCTGCAGATATCAGTCATCTCGATTTGAAGGAAAGCCGCTTGCCGATATCTGGGGCAAACCCATGATACAGCATGTTTATGAACGAGTTCTTCGGTCGCACAGTGTCTCCCATGCGGCAGTTGCCACCGATGATCAACGAATTTTCAAGGCGGTTCAGGCATTCGGCGGTCATGTCATCATGACATCGGAACGGCACCGGTCGGGAACCGACAGGATTGCAGAGGCGGTCGATGCAATAGAGTGCAACGATGATGATATTATTGTAAACATCCAAGGAGACCAGCCACTGTTCGAACCGGTTCAGATCGATGAAGTGGTCAAACCGCTCCTGGACGATCCTGCAGAGCATTTCTGCACGCTGATTTACCGGATCGTCAGAGAAGAAGAAATCCATCATCCCAATGCGGTGAAGGTTGTCTTCGACAGTGATCATCACGCACTCTATTTTTCCAGATCAACCATACCGTTTGTCCGGGATGAGGGGCACCAGGTTTCGTACTATAAACATCACGGAATATACTCATACCGAAAATCATTCTTGAAAACGTTTACACAACTTCCACAAGGGACGCTCGAACAGTTAGAATCACTGGAGCAACTGAGAGCACTCGAGCACGGTTATCGAATCAAGGTGGTTGTCACTGCTCATGATTCTGTTGAGGTTGATACGCCGGCGGAACTGGAGCGGGTCAAAGGCCTTATTGCCGGGGAGGGAGATGGGTAGAACATGACGGTCAAAATCATCGACTCACACATGCATTGCGGGATTCAAAATGTCGATCAACCGATCGAAATGATCGGAGCTTATCTGGATCGGGGGGGTATTGACGGAGCCTGCCTGTATGCTCCCGTTGAAGACATTTATGACCGGTATTCGTTTAATTTCGAGGATACGGCCGCATGGATGGCATGCCGTCAGATGGCGAATGATTATCTGTTGGATATTCAAGAACGCAATGAAGATTACTTTGCCTATTATTTCGTATGGAATGATTTTAAAAAAGAAGAGCTGAAAAAGGGATATCGCGGTGTTAAATGGCACCGGCACGAGCATGAACCGGTCTACCACTACGATGATCATCGATGCGAGGACTTTCTTCAGGAGGTATATCGGCTGAAGCTTCCTATTGTTCTTGAGGAGTCGTATGAAAATACACGGTATTTTATCGATCGGGTCGATGGCAGAACCCCTATCATTATCCCTCACATGGGAGGATTGAACGGCGGATTTTCGCATCTTTTCAATGCCGGCGTTTGGGATAACGAAACTGTTTATGCCGATACGGCTCTGGCATCAACACGGGAAATGGAGAGATTTATCAATCAGTATGGAGTGAAACGGCTGTTGTTCGGCAGTGATTTTCCTTTCGGGTTTCCTGCACATGAACTTCTCAAGGTGAAAAACCTGGGACTCGACAGTGATGATTATGAACGGGTTGTCTGTAATAATATAATGGAATTAATAGGAGCAGAGCAAAATCAGAACACATGACACCACCGGCCTCATAAAGGAAATATGATGGATGCGATAATCCATGTCTCTTCGGTGGTATCGTCTTCACAAGAAAAAGGGATATAACAACGAGGTTTTGAGCAGTATGAATGTCATCGACGGTTTACATGCGTTTATATGGCGCGATGCACGATCGAATAACTGTAACACCTATGTCATCGACGGATCGAAAAAAATTCTCATCGATCCGGGGCATCGTCGTCTTATGGGGCATGTGAGATCCGGTCTCATGGAGCGAGACCTTTCAGTTGAGCAAATTGACGTAGTTATGATCACCCATGGTCATCCTGACCATCTGGAAGGTGTTCAGGCCTTCGATGAATCGACAACATTGATTACGATGAGCGAAGAAGAATACAATTTTATCACAAAGGCCATGGGGGGCTATATAAATATTCCTGAACCGGTTTTTTTTCTCCGGGAAGGTGAACTGACCATTGGAGATTGTCACTTCAGGATCATTCCAACGCCGGGACATTCACCCGGTTCCGTCAGTATTTATTGGAGCGATTACAAAGTCCTGTTTACCGGTGATGTTATATTCAAGCAGAGTATCGGTAGAACCGATTTACCCGGAGGCAAAGGGCGGACGTTGAAGGAGAGCATTCAAAGATTAAGTCAACTGGATATAGACTATCTCATGCCCGGTCATGGAGAAATGGTTGTGGGTAGGAGAGAGGTGCAGGAGAATTTTAAAATCATCGAGCAGGTGTGGTTCAATTACCTGCAATAAGATCTCTCTGTTTCGTGAAGGTGTCAAGCAACTCGGCATGCAGTAATTTCCATTCCTCATCTCTGACGGGATTGGGAACGACGGCGCTTCCTGAAATGCCCTTTTCGGCCAATGCATGACCGATCTTGTCAGCGACCCGTCTCTTTTCTTCATCGCGTTTCTGGTAAAAGGTATCGAGAAGCCGGGAGAGGCGGTCGGTATTTTCTTCGATGAGTTGTTCCAAGAGGTCAAATAACTGCGTATTGTCCTGTTCAGGTTCGACGGACCGTACAAGTTCTTTTTTAAAAAGATTCTTCACATCCTCCTGAGCATATTCCTTTTCAGTGTGATCAAGTTCGATTCGAAGCGCATCGAGTTTGATGGCACGATCTCGATATTTTTGAATCCATCCCATGATTTTTCCGTGAATTTCTTTAAGGCGCAGCTCTGATTTCTCTTCTTCGGTGAGTGTCATATCCTTTGTTTTTTCCAGGATGAGATCAAGAGTGCTTTTAATTTCTGTCATAACGTATCACTTTAAAAAAAATTATTGGTTGATTGTAATCGCGTTAATTCGTCGTTGTACTTTTTCGGCCCTGACAGTTTCGCCGTTTTCCTCGTGCAAGGTTTTCATCACTTTCAGGTACCGCAGCAGTATTTTTTTCCAGCCCTGATCTGAGGCTACATGAACTGCTAAATCAATGGTTGTTTCATTGAAGATACCCTGTTTGATTGACAACCCGACGGCGATGATTTGAGACAGCGGAGACTGTATTTCTCCGACGGCGTCGTTTATAGCCGCAATCGAACGTTTTGTAAAGGCTTTAAAGAAAGCTTGGTAATGCTTAGGCAATAATTGTCCATCAATACTTTCGAAGTTGCCTGACAGTAACTTAAAATAGTTGTCTATTTCATTATCCTGAATGAGGTCCCGTATTTGTAAAAAATCGCTGCATTCTCTCTGTTCGAGTGCGGCAATGCTGACGGCGCATTTTGTGAGATAAGCCTTCGCCAGAGTGTCGAGCTGTCCGCTTTTTTTAATTTCTATAATTGCCTTTTCGTAGTAAAGGTTTGCCCGTTCATCATCGCCTGACAAAAAGGAATGTTTAAATTTTTCTAAATTATTGAATCCGGAACGCCGCCAGTCAGGGATGGTTTTCGAAGAACAGCCGATCAACAAGCACACCATGATGGCAACGATTATGAAATTGAACTTACGTCCGGTCATGGCAGTTCTATCTCTCTTTCCCTTTTAAACGGCACAACCCTATCGATATCTTTAAGTAGATCTTGTGCCGAAATAATCGTTTCATCTATATCATTTCGAAGCTTAACGAGGTTGTCCGTAGACTGAGATACATGGGCGGTTACTTTCGGGACATCGTCAATGGCGGCGTTAAGCCGCTCAAGTTTGTTGATAATGTCGGTAAGTATCTTTCTGACGAGAATCACAAGGCCGTCGCTGCCGTAAAGGCCCTGATCAGTTCGCGCAATAATCGAGTCGGTTTTGGAGAGGATAGCCTCTAATCGGGTTCCCATGGTGTGAAATTTGCGGAGAAACTCATTGAATGATTGCACGCTCTCCTTGTCGCCGACCGCCATCTCAAGAAGGGATTCTTTTTGAGCAAGATTCGATGTTATCACGGCTGCATTATCAAGAATACGATCGACTTTGGTAAGGAGCGGTTGAACCTTGTGGATCGCTTCATCAATACTGTCGACATGGAAAATTTCAGGTGTCATATCAGAGGAAAGAATCGGACCGTCAAAGCTATCAGTGTACACGACAATTTTGGGTTTGCCGATGAGTGGACGCTCCAGGATGAAAAAACTGCTCTTTCGTGTCCATTTGATGTGCCGTTCCGGTATTTTTATTTCAATCAGAACGATTCCGGTATCGCTTAACTCCATGCTGTTGACGGTTCCAATTTCAAATCCTGCAAAGACAAGAGGCATGCCCTCACTGAATCCATCTCCCGATTTTGACATGAAGGTAAAGGTGTGAATGTTTGAAAAAGCATCTTTCTTATAAGCGACGTATCCCACAAAGGCGCCAATCAAGAGTACCGTTGCAATGATGAAAATTCCGACTTTAAATTCAACGTTCCGGGGCATCGTTCGTCCTGTATCTGTCTTTGTTAGATGAATAATCGAAAATATGACATTCCATATAGAGATCGTCAAGACTTTTCAGCACGTTATATATAAACGTTGCATTAAGGTGGTGCGGAAGTAACCGGAAAGGGTCGCAAACGAGAATAATAGCTTGATGGATCATTGATGCCCGAAGCATCATGATTGCAAAACATTCCTCAGGACTGAGTTGGGGATTTCTCTTATCAGCGCTGTTTTGCAGTGACAAGCGATCAAGATATGACGAAACACGATTTTTCCCTTCCGGTTCGGAAAGTCCGTCGTGATATTGTCCGATCAAAGCAATGTTCTGCCATGCGTTAAGATTAGAAATGAGCGGTACATCGGGGGATACAGGTGCATAACGAGGGTAACGGAATCGAAACTCAGAGATTCCATTTTCGATGTCCCGCTTGTTATCAAAAAATCTTAAAAAAATCTTGCGGCTAATGACAGCACCTCAATGATTATAATTGCAATGAATACCCTGATCATGCCATGGAGAACAGAAACAGGTATGCTGGTAAGATCATATGACGTTCGTAATCCCGATAGTATAGGTATGAGTGTGATGAAGAACCCGAACGTCATGCATTTTAGAGTGAGAATAATAGAATCGGATAAATGAATTGAATTTGCAAGTAATCGTGAGTAGGTGTTGAGTCCCATGCCAAAGATCAGTTGTGAGAATAGAAAACCGCTCGTTATGAGAATTATGGAAAAAAGACCGTTCAATAAAACCAATGAAACCATGCCATTTAAAATCCGGGGCAGAAAGAGATAGCAGTCTTCATCGATCTGAAATGCCTTAAGAGTATCGATCTCCCTATTAACTTTCATGGCGGCAATTTCCGTGTTGATTGCAGAGCTGGAACGGAGAGCCAGCAGGAGCACGGTAACGAATGGAGATACTTCCGTCACGGCAAATCCAACCAGTATATTGCCAAGGTATTGATCGAGCCCGACGTCTTTCATGGTTTTGAAGAGGATTCCCATGATAAGTGTACCAAGAAGTACCGAGACAGCGATAAACAAAGGCAGTATTTCAACAGACGTGTAGTAGATCTGATGGATAAACACGGAGAACGTGGCACTGTTGTATGTTTTCCGTCTGAAGACTTTAGAGAGAATTGTTAGTGCTGAAAGGATTGTATTAAGAAACGAAACGATGGTGGATATAGCCCCACGTCCGATGCCTTCAACAACTACCTTCATGGATATTTCCTTAAGCAGACGATGTTTGTATTTATATGGAGGTATTCTTATCGTATGTCAACATTTTAAATATCTTACGAACGAAGATGCTGAGAGAAAGTGCATTTGTTTATTGAATTTTCATTGGTAATGATTATAATAACAAAGTTAGAATAGTTTTAAATAATGACAGTGTGGCACTCATTATACTTTAACGTGATATGAGCCGGTTTCTGATTCGTGTCGAATGTATGTAGCATACCATGGTGTGGCAAGATAACGTCGTCTTTTATCAGGTAAAGTTATATGAATGCTGACAAGCATGTTGTTTGAGCGGCATATAATGTGACCGGGAGATAAAAATGAAAATAATTCGATTCCTGAACGATACGGGTAAGGTTTATCGAGGTGTAATAGAAACTGAGGATGCGGATACAGCCAGTATTATAGAAGGAGATATTTTCGGAAAAATACGGATAACAAAAAAGACGGAACATATAGCTTCGCTTTTGTCACCAATAGATCCTCCAAATATATTTGCTCTGGGCTTCAACTATGGGAGTCATGCAGAGGAAAGCTATGTGGTGTATCCGGAGAGACCAATTATTTTTATGAAAGCAAACTCGAGTGTGATCGGACATGGAGAAACGATAGTTCTACCCAGGGCTGGTTTGGAAGAAGTTGATTATGAGGCGGAACTTGCAGTAGTCATTGGAAAGAAGGCGAAAAATGTTACTCCGGATGACGCTGAGCAATACATTTTGGGATATACCTGTGGAAATGATGTCAGCGCACGAGACTGGCAATTTCATAAACAGAACGATCAATGGACGCGGGGGAAGAGCTTTGACACCTTCTGTCCTCTCGGACCGTGGTTAGTGACAGCAGATGAGATCAAGAATCCAAACAGACTGGGAATACGTTCTCTTCTGAATGGAGAGGTTATGCAGGACTCAAATACTTCGAAAATGATTTTTAATGTTACTACCGTTATCAGTGATCTCAGCAAATCGATGACGTTGCTTCCAGGGACGGTCATAATGACAGGCACCCCCGATGGAGTCGGGTTTACCCGGGAACCGCCTGTTTTTCTCAAAAACGGGGATGTCATTACTGTTGAAGTTGAGCATATCGGTCGATTGACGAATCCCGTTATAGCAGAACGGTAGAAAAAGGTGCCGACGTAAAAAAGTAATAGAACAAAGGACGGAGGAAAGGAATGTTCAGTGATAAGAGAAAACGATATTTGACACTATTTTTAGTGTTTTTCATGGGTGTCTTCGCCCTGTCGTTTGCCGGTGTTATAAATTTCTCGATATTTTCGTTCGGGACGGCTGCGGATGAAGCGGTAGCAGCATCAACGGTGGACATGGGTGGCGCACCATCTTCATTTGCAGATCTGGCGGAGCAATTAAAACCGGCGGTTGTCAATATAAGGACGACCAAAACGGTAACCACGGGAGGTATTGGGCAGTTTAACCAGCGTTTTGGAAGAGGGAGCCCATTCGAGCAGTTCTTCGGGGATGAGTTTTTCAAGCGGTTTTTCGGTGATATGCCTCAAAGACAGTTCAAGCAGCGGAGCCTAGGCTCGGGATTTGTAATAAGTAAGGATGGTTACATCTTTACCAATTATCATGTGGTGGAAAAAGCAGATGAAATACTGGTAAAACTATCGGATGAGAGAGAATTCGAAGCGAAAGTTGTCGGAAAAGACAAAAACACGGATATTGCATTACTCAAGATAGAGCCTGATAACAGTCTGCCCGTGGCGACGCTGGGCGACTCTTCGAAACTTCGCGTCGGCGATTGGGTCGTTGCAATTGGGAATCCCTTCGGGCTCTCGCAGACGGTTACGGCAGGTATTGTAAGTGCCAAAGGACGTGTTATCGGGGCAGGGCCATATGATGATTTTATTCAGACCGATGCGTCGATTAATCCAGGTAACAGCGGCGGACCTCTTTTCAATCTGTCAGGTGAAGTCGTTGGAATCAACACGGCAATTGTAGCACAGGGTCAGGGGATTGGTTTTGCTATACCTGTCAATATGGCAAAGACCATACTTCCCGATTTAAAGGAAAAGGGAAAAGTCGTTCGGGGATGGCTTGGTGTGTCCGTTCAGGATATTACCGAGGATATTGGGAAGAATCTGAAATTGAAAGATCAAAAAGGCGCTCTTGTTGCTGATGTATTTAAAGGTGATCCAGCGGACAGTGCGGGTATTGAACCGAAAGATGTTATTATTGCGGTGAACGGACAGCCGGTCAAGGATACCCATGATCTGCTCAAGGCTGTTGCTGAGAAAAGTGTCGGACAAACGGTAAAAGTGACCGTTTTAAGAGACGGGAAAAAGAAAGACTTCAATGTCAAGATAGCGGAGCGACCGGAAAGGGAAGCTTTGGTAAAGATGGAGAAGGCTTCGGAATTGTTCGGAATGGTTGTTCAGGAAATAACGCCTGAAATAGCTAAACACTTGGGGTTATCGAGCACCGACGGCGTAATCGTAAGTGAAGTTAAAGAGGAAAGCCCGGCAGAAAAAGCCGGTGTCTTGACAAAAGATATTGTGCTCGAAGTGAACCAAGTGAAGATAGTTTCACTCAGTGATTACGAAAGAGAAATGAAAAAAGCAGACTCAAAAGGCGGTGTGCTCCTTTGGATCTTGCGAAACGGTGAAAGGATGTTCATTGCAATAGAAAAGTAAAAAGACCACAAAGGCAAAGATCGTCGATTATCTCAGAAAGAGTGAGAGAAGAACTATTGTGAAGAGAGAATGGGAGATCGGAAGATAATAATTTTGTTTAAAGAAAAAATGGGGAAGGAAAAGACCTTCCCCATTTTTATTTAGCTGGGGTGGTCAGGACACAGAGAAATGAATGTTATAAAATCAAATGACAGATACGAATACTTATTGATAATCTATGAAAAATTAAATGATCATTTTGGTAATCTCAACTGGTGGCCTGGAGAAACTCCTTTTGAAATTATCGTAGGAGCAATACTGACGCAGAACACGAACTGGAAAAATGTGGAATTGGCACTGGAGAATCTGAAAAACCATGTTCGGTTCGAACCACAAGCGCTGTTGCGGGAAGAAGATGAAATAATTGCCCGGCTCATCAGACCGTCGGGATATTACAATGTGAAAACAAAACGATTGAAGGCATTTCTACGATTTTTGGATGATAAATTCAATTCGAACATTGGGGCAATGTTTGAACAGGATTTATGGGAATTGAGGCCTCAATTATTGGATGTAAAGGGAATAGGAAAGGAAACGGCGGACAGTATTCTCCTCTATGCAGGCGAGATGCCAATTTTTGTTGTGGATGCATACACGAAAAGAATATTACAAAGAGTAGGTATGATTAACGAATCATGGGGCTATCGGGACATTCAGAAACTGTTTATGGATCATCTCCCCCGCGATGTACGGCTATTCAACCAGTATCATGCTCTTTTGGTCAACACGGGGAAGTATTATTGTAAAAAAAGACCATTATGTGAACAGTGCCCATTATATGACAGGGTGCATGAAGGATCGTGCATGGGATCACGGGAGCGAAAAAATGTCGCGAAAAGAGAAAAATGAGCAAAGGCGATCTATGGCGGGTATACCGCCGGTGTATAGCGGATAAGAGAAAAAGTATCATGATCTGAGACAGAGATGAAGAAAAGGACCGGAACGAAAAATGCTTCAATTGTATGACTATACAGGAATCATTCATTTTCATTCAGAATACTCATATGACGGAAGGGTACCAATTCGGGACATACTGGACGATGCAAGTAAGAGCGGCATAGACTTTCTCATGCTTACGGACCACTCGTGTCTCACGGCAAAAGAAAAAGGACTGGAAGGATGGCATAAAAACGTATTGCTCATTGTCGGGCAGGAGATTGCTCCGCGGTTCAATCATTACCTCGCATTTGGTCTCGACCGCCCCATTGAAGTAGATGAGGATGAAGAAATAACGCCTCAGGATATAATTGATGAAGTCGACAGGCACGGTGGAATCGGGTTTATCGCACATCCGGATCATGAAGGAACGGAAATGTTTCACGTGAAACATTTCCCCTGGACTGACTGGAATGTGGTCAATTATACGGGGATTGGAATCTGGGATTTTATGACGGACTGGCAGTCATCTCTCATCAATTATCCAGTTGCTTTAATGAGTTATCTCTTTCCGGCGTTCTTCCTCCGGGGGCCTCGACAGGTTACGTTGGACCGGTGGGATGCCCTGAACCGGCAGTCAAAAATTGTCGGGATTGGGGAACTTGATAATCATGACACCCCGAAAAAGGTTCTTTCTCTGACACTGAGCGTGTTTCCCTTTAAACGAGCATTTCGGTTTGTACGAACTCACGTATTAACTGAAGAGCCTCTCAGCGGCATTGCCGACAAGGACGTGTCCGTTATTCTGCGTGCACTCAAGCGGGGGAGGGCATATATAGCCATGGAATATTTTCAAGAAGCGTCAGGTTTTCAGTTTCTTCTCTCTGATGGGGATACAGTGGCTACAATGGGAGACTCCTTCACGTTGAAAGACAAGGCTGTCGTTTCGATACGGATTCCCATTTCTGCGAGAATTCGTCTAATCAAAGATGGACGTCCTTGTTGGGAAAACGAAACGGCACATGCGGAGGTTTCCATTATGAGCAAAGGGACCTATCGGGTGGAATCCTTTTTAAAAACGTGGGGAAAATTCAGGCCGTGGATATTCAGCAACCCGATCTATGTGCGTTGAAGGTGGATTCGGATCTGTATTCATTTTCTGTCGAATGATGATTTGGACTATCTTGAATGTGGGAAACTGTTAAAAAATACCCATCTGTCTCATCTTCGGCCTTGCGACGGTCATAAGCAGATCAGGGCCGGTATGACAAATCAAATCCAAAGGTCAGATGAACGGATAAAGTAAGAATCAAAAGACGATTTCATATTCACGAATCACGATATTCTCGGGATCATACATTGGCCACAAACGATGCCGACATTTTGCGAACAACAATATATCGGGTCTTTTTCAACGGCTTGTTGATTCCCACGGTTATTGACGGTTCAACCAAGGTTAATCGGCAAGAATTTCTCTGATTTTCTTCGATAGATCTTCTATGCTGAAAGGTTTTTGAATAAAACCGCTGCACTCGTCGTTGAGCATTTCATGGGCTGTTGAATGAAGACTGTAGCCGCTTGAAAGCAGGACTTTCGCATCGGGTTTGATGTCCTTTATGATACGCAATGCTTCGCTGCCGTTCATTACAGGCATGATCATGTCCAGAATAATCATATCGATGCCATCGGGGTTATTCCGAACAATATCGACTGCTTTTTTTCCATTATCAGCAAGAAGGACCGTATACCCCAGTTTCTGTAGAATTTCGGTCCCAATATCCAATATTATGTCCTCGTCATCGACAAGTAATACCGTTTCGGAGCCCTTTACTATTTCTATATGTTGGTCTGTTGCTTTCTCCGCAATCTTTGAATCCGTTGCGGGGAGATACAAAGAGAATGTTGTGCCGTTGCCTTTTTCACTCTGGACATCAATGAATCCCTCATGATTTTTAATGATTCCATACACCGAAGCCAGCCCCAGACCTGTTCCCCGCCCCATTTCTTTCGTTGTGAAGAACGGTTCAAAGATTCTTTTTTTCGTTGCCTCGTCCATTCCCACTCCGGTATCCGTGATTGATATTTTTACATAACGTCCTTGGGGAACTCCGAATGCCGCTGCCATATGCTTCGTCACATTCACATTTCCCGTCTCAATGTATACATTTCCCCCCCCCGGCATAGCCTGCCAGGCATTTATAAAGATATTGACGAATACCTGTTCCATCTGACCACGGTCGATTTCGACGGTTCCAATATTCTCGTCGTAGTTTTTGTATATGATGATTTCTTTTTTTTTGCTTCCGAACATTTCCGATGATTTGTCCACGACTTCGTTGATGTTTGCCGCTCTGACATCGTATTTGCCGCCACGGGCAAATCCCAATAGCTGTCTCGTCAGATTGGCACCGCTTCTGACAAGTTCTTCCTGCTGTTTGAGATGATAATAGTGTGGATGGGCCTGATCGAGATCCATCAGCATCAGCGACGTTCTCCCCTGAATTCCCATGAGCAGGTTATTGAAATCATGAGCTATACCTCCTGCCAGTGTGCCGATTGCTTCCATTTTTTGAGCCTGCTGAAGCTGGGCTTCGAGATTTTTCCGCTCCGAAATATCACGATAGATTCCGTAGACGGCCACCTGTCCCCCTTCTACTTCAATAGGCGTGGCAAGGATAGAAACATAAACGGGACTTCCGTCTTTGCGCCTGCGGATAGTCTCCAGAGATACCAGCTTTCCGCTTGTAACTTCTTTGGTCAGCGAAAGAGCTTCTTCAAACAATTCCTCCGGGGCAATCAGTTCATCGATTGATTGACCGATTGCTTCGTTGCGAGTATATTCGAACATACGGCTGAATTCACCGTTTACACGAAGGAGGCGTCCGTCATTGTCAACGACGACAATGGCCTCCGGTGAACTTTCAAAGAGTTGTTCGAAATAGGCTTTTTCTATGGAGAGAGCCTCCTCGGATTTCTTGCGATCGGTGATATCGGTACCGATGCACAGGAATTCTTGAATTGCGCCGTCGTTGTCCCTGATAGCTCTGTTTGTCCAGGCAACCCAAACCCGCTCGCCATTCTTGCAGACATTTTCGTTTTCATTTGTTAAGTATTTTTCCGGATACTTATAACTTTGTCTGATCATCGAGGCAAGATCCCTGCCTGTTGAGTCCGTTTCCGGAATAATCGTTCCGACGATATTTTCTCCAATGATTTCCTGCTCAGTATACCCGAAGAAATTCTGTGCAAATTCATT
>CAZCGI010000002.1:2992-4203 GCA_964498145.1 uncultured Syntrophaceae bacterium | reverse complement strand
AAAAGTTATTCTTCCTTCAATATCTCTTCGTAAGATGATGCTGTTTGCGTTCTGCACGAGTTCCCGATATTTTGTTTCACTTTTTTTAAGGGCTTGTTCTGACTGCTTCTGCTCCGATATATCACGAATGCTTTCGATGGCACCGATGATGTTTCCGCTCTGATCGTAGATAGGACTTGCCTTGGCCCAAAGATATACTTTTTCCCCTTTAACGATAGGAGTGCCTGTTTCAATTATGAGAACATCTTGATCCTTGCGAAGGACATGATAATGTTTATCTAGATCATTATGCTTCTGTAAAACCATATCGACAAGAATCGGTCGTCGTGTGCCGTAGAAAGGAATCGCGTATTCATAAATTCCCTTATTAAGCATATCCGCCGCTTTTACATTGGTCATTTCCTCGATTGCCCGGTTCCACGCAATTACTCTTCCGTTGATATCGATTGCCAGAGTTGCATCAGGAAGAAAATTAATTATGTCAGAGAGGCGCTGTTCTGATTCCTTCAGCAGCATTTCTGATTTTCTGCGTTCTGTTTTATCACGACCGATACCGGTGAAGCCGATAATTGTTCCGTCAGGGTTTCTTATAGGGGAAATCGAAATTTCAACAATGATAGTCTTTCCATCTTTTCTGATTACTTCATAATCATTAACGCGGGCAGGTTTCCCCGTTTTGTAAACCCTGTTGAATATGGCATACATCGTTTGAGCCGTTTTCTCAGTTGTGTATGCGCGATTGTTCATGCCCATGAGTTCGTGTCGAGGATATCCGAGGATATCACAGAGTTTATCGTTGAAATACGTGAAATTCCCCGCAAGATCGAGTTCGTAATAGGCGTCTTCACTGTCGTTGAAAATAGTGCGATAACGTTTCGCCATCAGCTGCAGGTTTTTATTTTCCTGTTTCAGACGATCGATTTCTTTTTTCAACTCTTCAATCTTGGGATTTGGATTCATGACATAGCTCCTGATATTACCCTGCATTCTTGGAGGATAACGATTGTTCCCTTGTTGAACGATTGCCGTTATAATTGGGAGCCGGCATAATGATGTTACGTTTTGTATCGGTTCTTCAAAAAAACAGCGGTAAAATGTTTTCCACAAACGAGACACGTTCATACTTTGTTACAGGACCTATAAAGTATTAATCGGATGAAGAGAGGTAATTTGTAAGTTTTTTGACGATACATGTTCATCGTTGTAAAGCG
>CAZCGI010000002.1:0-2982 GCA_964498145.1 uncultured Syntrophaceae bacterium | reverse complement strand
ATTCGATCATGCCTATTTCTTTCGCATATTCGAACTGTCTTTTCCACGGTACAGAAGGGTGGGTCTTGCTGAATATATTTTCACCAATATGGTGCATTGACTCGCTGTCGATGACTACAGGATTGTATCCTCCTAGAAATCCCACGTCTTGTGCAATTACCGGGTTATTCCCCGGCCAGCAATCACAATCAGTGGTAATGGTGATAAGTGCATTGACCAGCAATGTGCGGTCTTTGATTTTTTTCCATACCGCAGTGGCCGTTTCAACCAGTTTTTCCTGAAACACTGTCGGGTCTGTTGCCCATAATATTTTCAATGCAACTTCCGGACAAAGTCCGATACATTGTGCGCACCCGATGCACAGATCCGAATCATACTCAGGATAATCACTTCCTTCGGGGATATGGGCGGCGCCCGTCGGGCATACCTCAACACACATGCCGCACATAGTGCAGTCGTCCTTGTTCAGAATAGGGCGTACGTCGGAGTGCATGCGCTGCTTTTGTGCACGGGATGCAAATCCCATGGAGATATTTTTTATAGCACCTCCGAAACCTGAGGCCATGTGCCCTTTGAAATGGGAAAAAATAAAAAAACCATCTGCCTTATCTACCAGGTGAGTTACCTGAACTGTCTCGAAGTGCTTGAAACCGGCATCGATATCAATGACCTCGCGTCCGTCATGCCCGTCGCCGATGACGATGGGACATCCGATTAAAGTTTCAGAATACCCATGCTCTTCTGCAGTTTTAAGTGACTCCGCTGCCGTTCGGCGTCCCCCCGAATAGAGAACGGTCGTATCAAAAACAAAGGGTTTCATTCCATGATCATAAAGCCAGTGAACGATTTCCCGTGCATAGTGGGGCGGAAGAAAGCTTGTATTGCCCCGTTCTCCCCAGTGGAGTTTGACGGCAATCGAGTCGCCGATGTTATAGGGAATCTCAAGGCCTCGCAGGATTAAGCGAAGCGAACTCAGTCGCTCCTTCATATCGCCCTGAACCGGGTTGAAGATTGTGTGATCCATGGATGATACCTGTTTTATCCGGATGGTCTAATTACTCCGTACTTGTTTGCCTTTTCAGAAAATCTAAAAATTCATCCGCCGATTTTCCGATCGATGCCTCTTCAAACGGGCATCTTCCGTTTCCAGAACGGTTTCTAATATAGGGGACGGCTTCAATATGAAAACAATTGATACCGAGATTATTCATCGTCTTCAAAGCTTCATTGCTTACCGTGTTGGTATAGGCCGTTTTACACAGAAGTTTGCCAAGCAGTACTGCTGCGGCGTTGCCGATGATGCGGTCGTAGATAATGACGTCCTTATCAAATGGATGGTGTTCAGTTATGTACTCAACAAGCGGAACGATTCCCTTCTTATCAGAGCGATAAATGATGCTGTCATTCTGACCGATCCAGAGCGTGTCTTCGCTTGCCAGAAATAAGTGAAATAATTCCCTAGATAAATCCATTGCGCTTACTCCGTATAGAAATGGTGTATTCAATAATGTACATAATCAATGGCAGCAGGATGAGCTGCAGAACAATCCCGGGCCATTCCAGTTTCACTGCATCCCATATCCCGGAAACAGTCGATGTGTTAAACCCGTATATCAAAAGAAGCACTGCCAGAGCGACCGTGCGTCCTGCAATTACTGCAACGGCCACTGATGCAAGGGTGTTAAGGTTGTATCGTTCTCTCATCATACCTGCTATGAGTCCAAAGCACATACCTTCTATAAGAACTCGCGGTAAAACCGTTATTACTGGCATACCGGAAAATGCGAAACTCACCAGGGGAGTTACTATTCCCACCAGCAACCCCGCACGCCAGCCCAGCATAAGTCCTGCGAAAAGGATGAGAAAATACATCGGTTGGAATATTGGTCCTGCCAGCGGATGGATCCAATGGACGAAGAGAGGAATTGCAACATCAGCGGTAACAAAGCAGGCGACGAATGCATATAAACGGGCATTCGTAAAGGGTACGACATATGGGAATGTTACTTGATGGAACGATGTCTGACCCATGACGCAATCCTCCTTTGTGAATGAATTGTTTATATTATATCACTGAGGATTATAGAGGAGAACGGAACATCGGTCAAGGATGTTCAATGGCTTCGAATTTAAAAGAATGGCTTGTGTTAAAGCGATTGCAGAATTTTTGGGTTGACAATGGACAATAATGATAATATTTAGCATACTAACTATTAGGAGATGAGCCATACCATATTACGACTATTGTATTATGTTTTTGCTTGCAAAGGCCTACCAGAAGGCCCATGGCCTTTTTAAAAAGCGTCTCCAAGAATACTGACTGACGCCGGTCCGCCGGTACAGAATCTCGTCATCAGGGCGTTGTTCGAAAAAGAGAGTGTCTCAGCGGGTGAGCCGGGCAAGCGGCTTATCCTCGATAATGCAACATTGTCAGTTGTTATCGACCGTATTGCCGAGGGAGCCTGGGTAATCAAGGAAACATCCGGTGACGACAGGCGTCACTTCAAATCTACCTGACTTAGAAGGGAAAAGACATTGCACAGACGTTGATCGAGTTGCGGGACAGGGTAAATGTGGATGTTCTGGGCAAATTGAATCTGGCGGAACAACTGCTCCTGAAACGCATTCTTAAAGATTTACAGGGATAAAAATTTTTATCATATATTTTGTATACGAAATTATGGGAGGGAGTCAATGAGCAAGGATGCCATCAGAAAATTAGGTTTGAAGCTGGGGGCCGACGTTGTCGGTTTTGCATCGATCGAAGACTATCACTCCGAACGGTCGCCGGACCCCAAAACAGTTATGCCGCAGGTTAAATCGCTCATCGTCCTCGGATACCGGGAAATCGATGGTGCCCTCGATAGCAATAACGACAGAACAAGCCTTGCGACCCGCTTGGGGGCTATGGATTTTTCCAAGGCAAATAATTGTCCCTAGGTAAACCCCCGGCTCTGCCGGGGGACTCCAAGAGTTTGACAT
>CAZCGI010000001.1:23976-25139 GCA_964498145.1 uncultured Syntrophaceae bacterium | reverse complement strand
TCATGTCGACAACCATTGGTGTAAAATATCGTGCCGATCGCAAAGGACTTGATATCCCCCTTCCTTCCTCGACCATATTTCGAACATGAAGAAATTCCCGTGTAATGGCCTGATTCCCAATTGTACCGGCCAGGATTTCGAGTGACCGTAAAACAGGAATTCCACTTGATTGAAGAATGCTGAACACACTGGCAAATCGGGACATCACCGATTTCAAAAAAAGCGGCCCCACAATCGGGAGTCCTAAAGTAAATGAATCCCAGATATATCGCCCCGATTCGGTGCGACGATATAAAATGGGAAGGATAATAATACCGATGACACCAAGAACCAGAAGCAACGGCCAGTAATTACTCAGCACATTGTACAATGCAATGCTGATACGGGTTGGCATGGGAAGCTGCACACCCGCCCGGGCAAATATATTCGCAAATCTGGGGATGACAAACGTAAGGAGTACAAAAAAGGCAATCATCAAAGCTACGATGACAATGATCGGATATTGCATTGCAGCTCTGATATCCGACCTGACCTTATGTTCGTGCTCCAGAATATAAATAAGTCGTTCCATAACTTCCGGAAGTGTTCCGCTCTGCTCCCCTGCCCTGATCATATTGGTATACAATGGGGAAAAAACCCGGGGATGCTTAATGAAGGCATCGTACAGGCTCAATCCCTCTCGTACATCCATGGAAACCGAGGCTACCGTATTCTTGAGCTTTTTATTTTCTGTCTGATTTTCCAGTATTTTAAACAACTGGAGGATAGGGATGCCGGCAATAAGCATCGTCCTAAACTGCTTCGTAAAAAGAATCAATTCCTCTTGCTTAAGAGGAGAAAATATTGTTTCTATCTTTTGGAACCATGTCGACAGTGCTGTGGTCCCTTCCCGAGATACTTTCGAAGGAATATACCCCTGCTCACTGAGCAGCGTCTCAGCCATCTCAACGGTCTCGGCCCGTATCGTTCCGGAAATCATCGTACCGCTTTGATTAATTGCTTTATAGTTGTAATTCGGCATCAGACCCCTCATGCTCAGTACTTTCCATCATAAGGTTATCGACAAACCACAGAGGACATAGAGTATTTATATTTTAAAACGTATAATACCGTCCTTGATTCTTGCAATACTGAAATTGATCAACAGGCCGGCATCAAATCCT
>CAZCGI010000001.1:11024-23966 GCA_964498145.1 uncultured Syntrophaceae bacterium | reverse complement strand
CCGCGCTTTACAAAAACATTCCATTGCCTCAACTATCTAGGCCCACTAATAAGACAATTCTCTGCTGATATATCTCCTGTGCAGCCGCTGTCACGTTTGATTCCGTTTTTACCCTATGCCCTCTGTGTCCTCTGTGGTCATCATTTCAATGTCATAGCAGGTGTACCAAGAGGCGCTGGACCTATACCATCACCACCGAGGCCGCCTCCTCCAGAGTCGTTATTCCGCGTACAACTTTATCCGCTGCATCGTCTCTCAACGTTCTTAAGGTGCCGGCATCTTTCGCCGCCCGTGCGATTTCTTGTGCTGTCCTTCCTTTAACAATCATATCGTGAATCATGTCATCGTTCACAAGAATCTCAAAGATTCCGGTCCTCCCCCGGTAACCGGTATTCATGCACTGGGGGCATCCTCTGCTCTTCTTGAACTTTGCGTTTTCAACTTTGTCGAGTCCCCAGTATGCCAGGGCAGGTTCCGGTGGACGATACGGTTCTATGCAATACGGGCAATTTGTCCTTATTAATCGTTGCGCAAAGGAAACTAGCAATACGGAAGCAACAAGGAACGGCTCTATTTCCATATCGATCAGTCTTGCTATCGCTCCGGCGGCATCATTCGTATGAACTGTGCTCAAAACTCGATGCCCGGTCAATGCCGCCTGAGTTGAAATACCCGCCGTTTCAGCATCTCTAATCTCGCCGACCATGATCACATCCGGATCCTGACGGAGAATCGATCGCAATCCGCTGGCAAATGTCATCCCTGCTTTTCGATTGAGTTGAATTTGCCGAATCTTCTCGACCCGGTACTCGACAGGATCCTCAAGCGTAATTATGTGAATATCGGGACGATTGATTTCTTTTAAAATCGAATAAAGACTGGTGCTTTTTCCGCTGCCGGTGGGACCGGTACTGAGAATCATTCCATAGGGCTTGTTAATCATTGTTCTGAGTTTTTCCATATCCTGGAGAGACATTCCGAGTCGATCGAGAGAATACACACCGGTACTCATATCGAGCAGACGCAAGACGAGATTTTCACCGTATATCGTCGGCATCGACGAAACTCTTATATTAATCTCACGATTTTCCACGCGAACGGTAAATCTGCCGTCTTGGGGAACCCGCGAAACAGCAATGTCCATATTTGATAGTATTTTTATTCGGGAAATGATCGGCAGTATCATTGATTTCGATGGAGCAGGAACTTCATACAGTTTTCCATCAATCCTGAACCTGAGTTGAACGGCATGAGCTTCCGGACTTATATGAATATCACTCGCGCCTTCCCGCACCGCTTGCGTAATAATTGAATTAACAAGCCGCACAATCGGCGGTTCTATTGCCTGATCGTGGAGCGAACTGACCTGGATATCTTCCATCCTATCACGGTCAGAGGCCTCCGGTTCCACATTGATCTCCACTTCATCAATGCGCTCCATCTCTTCCATAAATCCGGAATGCATTCCAAATGTTAACCGGATCAGTTGGTTGATCTCCTTATCCGAACAGACAACCGGTTCCACCTCCATGTTAGCAATGAGTTCAACGGTATCAAGTGCATTAATGTCAAGAGGATCAACCATGGCAACGGTTAAAAGATTCATTCTCCTTTTCAGGGGAATGAGCTTGTGCTTTTGACAGACTTCAATGGGAATCATTCCAACGATATCTGGGTCGGTGGGATATTTTTCAGGGCTGTACTTATCAATCTTTAATTGCCGGCTCAGAACATCGATCAGTTGATCTTCACGGACAATGCCCTGTTGTATCAGATATTGCCCCAACTTTAAACCGGCTCTCTTCTGCCCGGCCAGTGCACTTTGCAACTGACTTTCCAACAGCAATCCTGCATCAATAAGAATTTCACCCAATCTTTGTCTTCGTATCAAGGTTATCCCTCTCTCATGTCAGCCATACAATATGAAAAGAAAACGGTGTCTTTCCCCCACGTTTCGATTATGCGACATTTATCCGCAACATTGAAAGGGAGGGCTTCCAAGGCTTTCAGAGCAGATGCTTTATCTTTGAAACCTTTTTTCATTATCACTGAAAACACAAGCCCTTTCCTTACGGTCCAGTAGGGCAACAGACGCACCGGAACAGAATCATCGAGATATCTATGCACCATGTGATGAGCCATTTCAAGTGTCGGTGTTTCAGCCACCTGAATCCAGCACCGCTGCCTCCACTGTCCCGCATTGACCGGGACGGCTGGAAAGATCACAATATTGCCCGACTCGATCCGATTCAGATCAACGATATGAGGATTCATGATTCGTACTTGCTTGAGATAGTCCGGTTCGCAAAATCCACGGATGCTTGCAATCATACGAGATACGATCCACCCGTTCGCCACTTCCAGCGTGCCAAGCGTCGGTGGATATGTGCCGTCATTTACTAATACCTCCGTCTCATTCACATCATGGTCATGACGCAGAACAACGGTATGCTCTTTTGTTTTGTTCACAACCGCTGGTATCGCCGCAGATTCTTCCATCTGATTATTTGGGACCGTGACGGCAGCAACATCTTTCGTTTGAGGTGTTTTTATATCAGTTGTTCTTTTTACTACAACAGTCTCTCCCCTCGCGGCCTGTGAGGCCTTAACATCATTAAGTCTCACAGTACTGTCATCAGTGACAGCAGAATGAAGGGCAGCATCAGTCTCATGTGCCTGTACACTGCCGGCTTTCAGAGAGATATCGGCTTTATCACCTGATTTCTCAAGCGAATAAGGAACATTTGAGACAAATATCATTGCTATTCTATTGCTGTTCATACCAATAATAACAGCCACAAATAACATGCCGGTAAGAACGGCCACCCATTTCCATGGGAAGACTCGTGTCGTCTCCCGCAGTTTTCGGTGCACGCAGGCATGAACGAGCGCCCTGGTCACCTTTGTTCTGTTCTGAATAATCATCGTCAAAATGATTTGATGGCATAATGTTACAATCTGTCTCGGATATCCCTTAGTGGCTCGATATATGGCCCGCATGGCAGGATAGGAAAAGCTGATCGGGCTTATCCCGGACTGACTTGCTTTTTCAATCCGATAACGGATCATAGCTTTGGTATCGGTGTAGTCCAGCGGTCCCAGTTCATAGAAAAAGTTGATTCTATCGGCAAAGTTCTTCCGACTTTCCAGTGTCGTGTTGAATTCCGTCTGAGCGAAAATGACGATTTGCAATAACTTGTAACTATTTGTTTCATAATTGAGAAACTCCCGGAGGATCTCTATACAGAAACCGGGAATCTTTTGTCCTTCATCGATGACAAGAACAATTATCTGCTCCCGGTTTACACCCTGATCGAAGAGATAATTTTTTATAGCCTCCTTCAACATCCATTCTGATTCGACCGTACCGGAATCGAACTTGACACCAAGCATTTTGTATACCGCAGACAGGAATTCCAAAGAATCGTTAAATGACGGATCAAGAATCAGATGGGTCCGTACGGATTCATCACCGTCAAATTTGCTTATCAACTGGCGGCAGAGTGTTGTTTTCCCCGTTCCCACATCACCGATAATGACATTCAATCCCCTCTTCAGTCGAATGGCCATTTCCAGATTCTGGATACAATTGACATGCTGGGGAGAGTTATAGAAAAATTCTGGTTCAGGAGAATTGGAAAACGGTTCTTTCACCAGATTGAGTATCTTGAAATATTCCATAGCCTATTCCGCGAGGCAGGTCTTTACGGATTACATAATTAAATCAGATAACCAACGGTTCTTTCCCTGCATCGCATTCATTTATCGAAATTTTATCAGTGGCTATTGCGATGCATCGCTTTTCAGAATGTGCGGCGTTATAAATATCAGGACTTCCTCCATTTCTTCGGCTTTATAATTACCCTTGAAGAGCCACCCCAATATGGGAATATCCTTCATTCCCGGAATACCGCTATCAGTCCCCTGATTCTTCTGTTTAGAAAGGCCCGATATAACGATGGTTTCGCCATCTTTGACGATTAGTGTTGTATCCGTCTCTTTTTTATAAATGCGAGGATTGCCTTCCACAGACTTCGATTCGTTCACTTCATTTTTCTTTACGTTTATACCCATCTTGATATTTTGCCCGTCGATTACATGGGGTGTAATTTCAAGTCTGAGAACAACATCTTCGAACTTAACTTCCCGATTACCGTCTTTGTCAACTGAGACATAAGGAACTCTTTCACCATTCTCGGTATATGCGGTCTGGTTGTCGAGCGTTGTAATGGAGGGACTGGACAGAATGTTCAGCTTTCCGTCCTCCTGAAGTGCATTCAATTGCAGATCAAGGATATTTCCCCCAATCGTTCCGAAAAGCAGTCCAAGAGAACCCGCTCCACCGGCAGAACTCATCAGCTCGGCACTTCCTGGGAAATTGATGCCGTAACCATGCCCGCTGATGCCCGATGTGCCATACGTCGGAGAATACCCGCCTGATGTAACAGGATTCGTCCCGACAGTGCCACCGGTCCCACCGGGGGTTATAATATAGTTATTCCCTCCGGCGATATTACTGTACATGCCTCCCCATTGAATCCCCAGACTACGGGCCGTACTCTTAGTTGTTTCAACAATATCAGCTTCTATCAAAATCTGCGGTGTCGGCTGATCGATTTCTTCTATCATTGCAATAATTGCCTTCAGGTCATTCCGGGGAGCCTGAATAATCAGGGAATTCGTATGCTCACTCACTTTTACCGATCCATAGGTTTGTCCCTTGTCATCCTTCTTCAGGAATCCTGTAACATTATCAGCCAAGGCTTTCGGATCGGCAAAGTTGACGGGAACCACCATAGACATGAGTGGCGCTTTTTCCCTCTTTTGTTCTTCAATGACTCTCAGTTCCAGATCATTTTTAATATCATTCATATCGGCGATCCGGATTATATCACCTTCCCAGATATAGGTAAGCGCCTGAGAGCGGAGAATGCTCAGGAACGCCTGATTCCAGGGAACCTTGTCGAAATCGACACTTACGCGACCCTCCAGGTCGGTTTTTATGAGAATGTTTTGATCCGCCGCTCGCGCTAGAGATCGAAGAACTGTTTTCACATCGGCATTGCGCATTTTCAACGATATTTTTACCTGCGGAAGCGTCTTTTCCTCCTGACTCCCTTCCCCCCGCTTCAATCCCGGTTCAGGGGGTATTTCTATCTTTCGAACCTGCGCAACCGGAGACTTGCCCTTTTTTTCCTGAGCCATCACCTTCCATTTTTCCAGAAACGGGTCCTTCTTTGCCTCCTGTTTGCCGGCGCAGCCAAAAGACATCATTATCACCATCAGGGCAACAATGATAAGACCTTCTCTCTTCTTTTGCATCGATATCTTCAACATAATCCCCCGTATTCCCATGGCTACTCTTCTTCGATGAAAGGAATTCGTATCTTTTGACCCATACTTTTGCTTTCCAAGATGACACTCGACTCAGCAATCCGTTGGACTCGATATCCCCCTATCTCCAGTTCATCTCCCACCTGATAATCGGCACCGTTAATGATTGCGACCTTTTTGGCACCGATTTCGACGTATCCGTTATAGATAATCTTGCTTTCGCCCAAGCCAGTTGCTGATGTTTCCTCCCTGCCTCCAATAGAATAATGCGCCGCAGAAAAAGGATCGTTCTTCCACTCTTCGTCGACACGGGCTGCCACATAACTATTTGTCTTTATATCTTCATCTTCTTTCAAAACAGTCGTAATCTCAGCAATGAGTTTCCTGTCATCCACATTCATCCGAGCTGCTCCATTCGCTGAAGCACCCACCATTGCCCGAACCGGAACCTGCTTGCTTTTTTTGAATTGTTTTGACAGAACCAAATCATAGAAACCGTATATAATCGTCAGAATCATCACAAAGACAATAATTTTTTCCCTCTTCGTCATATACAATCCCCTTATGATGCTCGCAACAAAGTGCCTGCCCAGACCTGATCAGCCTGCCCGTAACCATATGGTTAATTTCAATTCTTTATCATTAGCTCGCTGCTTTATCTCCATCTCTTCGATCTGCTTTACATACGGTACTTTCCCAAGTTCTACCAGAAACATTCGCACCCCCAAGAAATTGCCCCGCGCAGTTGCATTGATCAAGATGGCATCTCCGCCTCTTGCAAGTGTTGTAAAATCAGGACTAACGGCAACGAGATCCATTCCCGACTTTCTGGCGATACCCTTAAAGATGGAAGGAATCAGATCAATGCTCTCTTTGGGAAGAACCTTGGGTTCGGGAAGCAAAAATGTACCCGGCACTTTCACCTCACCCTTCTTGACCAGATCTAAGTAGAGCGGCAGCAAGATCTTTTGTGAATTGATTTTTCTTTGTATATCCGAAATTGCTTTATCAAGTTGATCAACCTGTTTGAATGAAGGGTGGATAATCACCGTAATGAATGTCAGAAGAATAACGATTCCTATTCCAAGATAGACAAAGCTGCTGACAGGAATAGATTTCAATGTAATATTTTTCATCAGTGATTCCTAAGCATATTTAACAGTCAGCGTAAACCGAAGAATTTTCGAATTTTCGTATGACTCTATCGAGCTCTTACTAATTTTTGCCTGACTGAACATGGGAGATCCCTGCAGTTTCAGCACATATTCAACAAGCGAATCTTCAAGGGTAGAACTATTTCCCGAAACGATTCCTTCGATTGTTAACCATCCCTTTTGAAGAGCTCCCCCTTTTGAAACCTTTTGATCGACACGTGCCGAAACATTAAGTAATCGTATGTTCGAGTGGGTAAGACTTGAAAGCTCTGATATACTTGCCACCCCCAGATATCTTTCACTGTAGGCCTTTATATAGCTTCTATCTTTTTCGATCTTTGCCAGAAAAACCGGGACGACATTTTCATCGACCTGGATACTCTGCCGATAGTCACGTTCCAATTGAGCGAGGGCTGCTTTTTTCTTATCAGACTCGCTCCCGACCATAAATAGTATACCGACGCATATGAGCAGGGCAACTGCCAGTGTCAAAAATATAGATCGGTTCACCAATGTGATATTGATCTGCTTTTTCTTCTCTTTGTATGTCAAGAGAAAGTTCGGCGTCCGTGATTTGTCTGATAATGCCACGCCGAGAGCCACACTGAATGATGCCCTCTCTGAAATTGTCATCTCGGACGTGCGATTTTCGACGAAAGGGTTCTTGGGATCGAGGGGGTCCAGAACAGCATGTTCTATGCCCAACTCATGACCGATATAGGCTACCAATAATTCATATACATTTGAAGCACTCGAAACATAGATACCGGTAACTTTTTCATTTCCCTGTGCATTCGTATAATATCTGAATGTCCGGTCTATTTGACGTATCAGGCGATCCACAGCAGGTTTAATCAGTTGAAACATCGCTTCCTTGTCCAGATCGAACCGCGATCGAAGTTCTTCGTCCGATGGAGCATCTGAACTCAAACCGAAGACCAATTCACGTGCTTTTTCAATCTGCATAAGCATTCCATCCGCAAGAGCCTCGGCTTCCGATACCTTCTCTGCGTGAAATGCCCCTGTTATGTCTTCATTATAGCCTTCCATCAATTCTTGGATCATACTGTTGATCCCGGCCCTGATATCGCGGGTCATGACAAGGATTCCGTGATCAAATATATCGATTCGAGACCAATTGCGTCCCACATACAGAGATGCAACAGTCTGATCTTCCTGTGGAATCCACCCAGTAGCGAACAGATTCTGTATACCGAAAGGCGATATAGTTAAACCATCGAGGGGATATCCGATATCGTCAAAAAGTTGTCGCATCTCACCGACATCACGTCGCGGAGCGGCATACACCAGAACATTCAGCTTGGGAATTCCACTTTCACCGACTTCTCCCTGTATCTTGAAATCATAGACGCTTGTGTCTTCGTCAAAAGAAATAACCTTTCTTGCATTCCATTTGACAGCGTTTTCGATTTGCTTCTTGGGAACTTTGGGTATCCTGACTGATGCAACCTCTGCTCCGGCGGATGACATGTTCGCCCAGAGATTGAAATTTTGAATCGATCCGCAGAAACTATCAAGTTCACGTTTTATAGATCCGGCAAACTCCGAGCTGCTTTTTGATATGTCGGTCTGCAATGGTACAATCCGATAATCGATAAGTTTCCATTGATTATCGGAATGTTTTCCTACTTTCACCAGAAACAAATGCCGGTAGCCAATGTCGATACCGATGGAGTGTGTACGTTTTTGTTGTGTCAGAGTCTTTAAGAAAGACGGAATTTTTCCGCCCGACGACTGTGGAGAATCGGATGGCCTTTCATTTTCATGCGGCAACTGCTTACTTCGTATGACTTCGAGTAATTTTTCAGTCGAAGAAATCTCTTTTTTTAGAGTCAACGTTGATCCCCTTATTCGCGATTATGTACCGACTGATAGAGCAAATATGATTTACAGTCCCGATATCAGTGCAACATAAGAACATCGGCCGCATGATTGAATCATGCTCCCCACCTTATTGTCGTCGAGAGCGTAACTGATAATGAAAGATTCTTCAAGAGTTTTTTAAATAATTCACCCAGTTGCATTGCATTTCATAAATTATGTGCTGTACGATCCAGCCGTATGTATTAATTCTTAACTCGCTGTTATTAAATGAATTATCACTAAGCGACCCATCTTTTTTCAGCACTTTGATCTGAGACTGAGTCATTACACCGATGTATGCGCCTCAATCAAGTGAAATCCGAAAAAGGAATAACCTTGAAAGATGCTGCCAATCAATGTATTATGCGGCACAAATCGCTGGACGGGTCAGCCTATGATATCCAAGCGCGACAAGAAATCACAACACAGCTCAAAACAGGGAAAGAGAAACATCGTTCGCATAACCGATCACCTGGTATTAATCGGATTTGGCCTCGGTTTGTTCTATTGGTTCTTTGAGGCCTTTTTTAATATCTTCCTAGCAAAATCAGGGCTCAACCCCTTCGAGCTTTTGTTTACTCCCGACTCAACTCCAAGCTGGAACCGTCTGATCATTCTGTGCCTGTTTATTTTGTTCGGTGCACACTCTCAGTACGCATTGAACGAACGAAGAGAGGCCGCTCGAAAGATGGAACGGGACGCCGCCGCCCGTGAACGGTTTCAACGATTACTCTCGCCGGATCTCGCGGAAATGGTTGTCTCAGGCAAGCTTGAAGTTAAAAAGGGGGGCGAGAATCTTGTTGCGACTGTCATGTTTGCTGATGTTCGTAACTTCACCAGTATGAGTGAAAATGTCTCTGCTTCAGAGGTGCTTGTACTCCTGAATGAATATTTCGAAATTATTGTTGATATTGTATTCCGTCATGGAGGAACAGTGGACAAATATATCGGAGACGAAATCATGGTCATATGGGGCGCCCCGATCGCCCATGAAGATGACCCGACCCGGGCTGTTCGGGCCTGTCTTGATATACAGTCTGAACTCTTACTTTTCAATAAAAGAAGAGATGGTCAGGGATTGCGGAAAATTGAACTGGGCATCGGCCTTAACACAGGAAATCTTGTTGCCGGGTATATCGGATCAACAAGAACAATGAGTTACTCCGTAATCGGAGACAGCGTTAATGTTGCACACGGCCTGTGTTCCGCAGCCGTCGGGTCACAAATTTTGATTTCCGAAGATACGTATGAACTGGTCAGAGATCTCTTTGACGTGAAAAGAATGGAACCAGTACACACCAAGGGGAAAAGAGAGCCGATTATTGCCTATGAAGTCATCAAAGAAAAAATTCCTCTCTCCTGAAAATCATTGTTATTTATAAATCGAAAAAAAAACGATACTGAAACTCCCTGCAGCAGACGGCGTAGAATGCGCTCGCCGTTCAATTCAAAACATGTAAATTCAGACTCGTTATTCGCCTTGATTCTTGACGGGCCGATGCCCAAACGAAAATTCACTTGTGCCGGACATGGTGGTGCTTTTTGCCAATAAATCTGAGTGAAGGGGGAAAATGGCTATTCCAACTGCCTGAGCCTGATAGGTGAGCTTTGGAATTGCCCGAAGCTATCTGTAGATTTATAAAAAACGGAACCGATTCGGTGAAAATGAATTTGATCAACATTTGGCAATTATCCCATACATCTCGGACTCCGCATGGTCATCTTTTTCCTCTTCGCGATGCGACAATTATCGCGGTAAACACAAAAACCATACCGATAAGCTGAATAGATTTCACTGTTTCATTAAAAAAGATATATGCCAGTATGGTTGCACCGATCGGTTCGCCTAAAATTGTAATGGCTACCATACTTGTTTTGAGATGTTTCAGTGCCCAGTTAATTGACGTGTGACCGATAAGCTGAGGTACAATGGCGAGAAGAATCATAAAAATATAAGATGACGATTTGTAACCGGTAAAAGATATTCCCAGAACCAGGGATGTTGCAAGCAGGAAAGCGGCACTGACGGAAAAGACAACGGTTACGTAGGCCATAATATCAACCGTTTCCCTGGCTTTACTCCCAATGATCAGGTACCCGCTTGCCATAACGGCGCCGACCAGGGCAAGAACATCACCAATGAAAGAGTTCCGGTCTGCGACAGTCAACCCGGTCAAACCACTGTCACCGACCGCAATGAGGACACTTCCCACAAAGCAGAGAATGATTCCCACAACGAGTTCAAGACTTTGTTTTTCCTTCAATATTACATAAGAGAATATTCCGACAAAAATAGGATTTGTCGTCACGAGAACAACGCTGCTGGCAACAGACGTATATTTCAGAGAGGAAATCCATGTAATGAAGTGCAGGGCAAGAAAGATTCCTCCTGCAATACACAGGAGCAGATCTCGTCTGCGAATATTTCCGAAAGTATTCCCCTTGAAGATATAGAAAGAACCAAGAACCAGTGACGCAACACTGAGTCGATACGTAGCGATCATAATCGACGGTACATCATCACAAAATCGTATGAATATAGCGGCAAATGATATCGATATAATACCCGCAAAGAGAACGAAAATTGTTCGGATCATCAGTCATCCTCATTATATTCATGTATATCGAATGAATCGTACCGAATGGTCTCTTACAGTCCCGGTAGCATATCAATGACAGGGTCTTTTACTGCTTTATACTTATTACACGCTTATATAAAAAGGGTTTTCAGTTGGTATAACCGAAAACCCTTTCTGCATTAATTCACAATTCACACGAATTTGATATACGATTTTAACCACCTTCCCAACCCCTGAAGCCGCTTAACCGCGCTGATCCTTTTACGGGATGGTAGTAAACCTCATAACTGCTATCCCCTTTCAGCAATCTGTCGACATTTTCTTGAATCCCGGATCTCTCATCGCTCTTCTTCCATGCATTCCAGTCGTCCACACTTTCCCACGTGCTGATAACCAGATACTCCTCCTCATCCTCAACGTTTCTCATCGTTTCTCCCGAGATATAACCGGGTTGCTTGGTCGCCAGAGACCTAAGCTTTGTAATTAATTGAAACAATTCTTCCTCTTTCTCCTTTTCTACCTTTCTCCTGATCAGTACCTTTACTGCCATTTTCGCACCTCCTCAATCAATACATCAGTGATCTTAAGGTTAGAAAATTATGACAACATCCCCCTAAACACTATTACCAGAAGTCCGCATGCCCCACTCTTGGTGGAACCCTGCGTATATCAACAATTATAACAAATTTATACCTTCATGTATTCCTTCTTTTCTGATGGAATGGATTTCACCCAAACGAAGAAACAATCAGAATCAGACTTCAGTTTATTTTCCAACGAAAGCTAACTGTGGTCTGTTAATCAACGCAAGATGTACCTATAATCGATCCCACATTGAAAACAGTAAGTAAGACATAATCCGACCTGAACTCCTATCTGTCAGAGACCATGTTCAATCTGATATGTATTTTTCTTTCTCAGACTTTGTCCATAGAAAACTCATACATTTGCCTATACCAACCTCAGGTTTTTAACCTACCGATATCAGGTAGAATCCAATAGTGCTGGTGTCCTATTGATGGTACTGAGTTAACAAGAAACATTATGGTCATCGGTAAAGTTGACTTTACAACATCATAAATTTTAAAGCGGAGGAAACATTGTGAACTCGCCACGTACCGATGGGAGAAAAAAAACTAACCACGATCTCTGCTGGGATAATGGAAGATGGAGTTACAAAAGCCGTAAATGCAGTTCTGGTGAGACGCACTGGAAACAGACCCTGCAGGCCTGTATGCTCCATTTCGAGGATCTGAAAGACCAATCTGGTGAATTGCCGAATTAAAGATATCAGGTCCCGAAACACTATAAGGCACTTCTAAGCAGAGAACGCGGAGTAATCCCGACATATCAAAGCGGATGTACAGTTTTCACAAGCTTTCGAAAATTATAGTATCGTTCTCGAAAATCACAGTGATACTTATGGGGTAAGCATACCCCTTTTCCCGGTCCCCTCTCCTATATCCACCGCTATTCCACTCACGAAGGAATAGATAGATGGTGCAGCAACCAGGAGATCCTCAACGGATCTCCTGGCATATCAATCATTGACACCATCCGTTTCAGTTTAAATCAAGCAGGAAGTACCGCCGCTCTCTGTTACCACATTTCATGATAGGCCAAGTGGTTGAGGCTTCATGGATATCATTATCTCGATCTGAAGAACCGGCATTATGAGCATCAAACAAAAAATGGGCGGATTCATGTCCGCCCCTCTTTTGTTCCTTTGTTTGTCTCACATCACGTTTATCTTTTGTCACTGCCTATCTCAGATGTTGAGTGCCGATCGATATCACCCTTTTTAATCAAATGTTTCTGATATTTCATAATCCTGCTGATAAACGTGTCCGGCCTCCTGGCAAGCCGTTCATCGCAGAGCTGCATTGCAAACTCAAATTGACCCGAACGCCTTAGCAAATCAACAATAACGGCTTCTTCAGTGCCGGCATTATCGGCAAACCATTGACCTTTCTGCCGGGCCATTTCAAGAA
>CAZCGI010000001.1:0-11014 GCA_964498145.1 uncultured Syntrophaceae bacterium | reverse complement strand
GGCGATACGGCTCGCTTCCTGGATTCCCTCGCAGCATCGACATACTCGGCATCATCACATGCCCATGCCGCTTTAACGGCGGTCCAGCCGGCAATCTTGTATTGAGATTCCTCCTCCTGAATCAATGTCCAGCAGAGAAACGCATTAGCCAAATCAGGATAATCGGAATTCCTTAATTGGTTCTTATACTCGGGACTCTGAATGATATTAGCCATTTCTTTATCACCCTTGGCTATGTCAGGTGCACAGTATCCGCAAGTCGGACAGCGTTGGATCCAATTCTGTATGGTTGAACGTTCCGGTTCGGGGGGGCGTGCATCCAAATCTGATGCACCCAATGCCTTGGTTGAAATAATTTCCATGTGCACACTTTTATTACCGCATATGGCACATTCTTTTGTTTCTTCCTGTAATGTCGTCATTCTGGAACCTCCTTCCTTGTCTTATGGCAAGTTCAGGCTGCTGTTCTTCCTCATCATGACCATTGCATAATTAATGATATTTCGTAAGGCTCAAGAGAAATGGGCATAATTTTTGAACACTGATATGACTGAAATTGTGGAACTATAATTAATTGATAGTATATGGGATTTTTGGTGTCAAGAAAAAATGGGCTGTTGCCCAAACGAAAATGCATTTGAGCAAGTCATCATGAAGCTTTTTGCGAATAAACCTCAGCGAAGCGAAAAACTGGCAATTCCGACTGTCTGAGCCCGAACCGTTAAAATCTATCACATGCGGCACCTCAAAGCCGACCATAATCCTGCGAGACGTATGCAAGCATGCCATCCTCTTCCCACATCTACTCAAGGTATTTAGACATGGCGGTGCGAACCTTTTCTCACGAAATATTGATTATCATTTTACATTTATCTGCCGTTTTGGTAATTTGAACGTACATAAAACAATGCGAGGGCGGTATGGAAAGGACAGATACAAGAAAGGGAGCGTCAGGACAGTTTTCAGAACATGTACTTATCATGATACTGATAACCTTTGCGGCATTTTTGATTGTCTCCTGTGGAGCACAGAAAAAGCCGACTGCCGCTCCGAAGATATCTACCCCTCCGAAAATATCCTCTGCTGACGCCCGTACGACATTTAGTCGTCTGGTTAAAAATGACGACGGGCTCACCCCAGCTGAAAAAGAACAGTGGATCCGCCTTTTTGATAAAACATTTGAGGGAAAATCCTTTTCCTTTGATTACGGTAGTCTCGTCTATGATATATTTTCTCAGGCAAAATTTGACGAAGTGGATATGGAAAAAGCCGCTTACGTGGCCTTTTCATCAGCAAAGGCGGTAAATCGTGGAGCCCCCACTGATGAAGTAAGCGATCTTGCCCTTCTTGCCTTTTCCGTAAGCCTGACATCCGACGAAATCCGTCTTTATGCAATAACCATGAAGACGTGCAATGAAGCCGGAGTTCCCGGCCATGTCACGCAGGAAATGATTCGCAACGCCAAGGGAGATGGATGGACGGAACATACCTTTACAACAATCATGAATGGTCTCATCAGTGCTGCCAAAGAAAAGCTGGACATCGAAAAAACCGCTCTCTTCATGCTGATTTCCGTTGCCCAGAATCTGGGAACACCTGAACGGATTGTCAAGGATGCCCTCGCCGACGGAAGGAAACGTGCGTCTAGCAAATCGCCAAAAAAAACAAACGAACTGGGGACACAATCCGACACAATCAAACTGTCAAGGGTTGCTCTTGACTATGACAACTTTCGTAATTCTGTTGAGTCCTTCCTCGGAACACCTTATGTCTGGGGAGGAAATACTCGTACCGGCGTCGATTGTTCCGGATTCACAAAGTTGGTATTGAATGAAAACGGTTATCAAATCCCCCGGGTCAGCCGCGATCAGGCAAAGGTGGGAACCCCTGTTCGAAAAGATGGATTAAAGCTCGGGGATCTGGTCTTTTTCGACACTAAAGGCTACGGAAAAATAACCCATGTCGGCATCTACCTCGGCGGAAACATTCTGGTCCACGCTTCATCGAGCAAGGGCGTAACAATTGTCCTGTTCAGCAACAAATACTTTCAGTCACGCTACGTTTCAGCGCGCAGGATAATCCGCTATGCATCTCAATAGTCTGAACAGAGACTGTTGAAAAACGCCCATCTGCTGCGTTACCAAAATTCTTCGTCGCTGCGACGTACCTATAAGTACGCCTTACTTCTCAGGATTTCGGATGCCTTGCATCTGGACATTTTTGAACAGCCTCATATTCTTGAATTTTTCAATAGTCTGAACAGGCACGGTGGTATCGTCGTATGTAAAAAGAAAGAATTCCGTCAGAGCTTCATCGCCATGACGGCGGCTCCGATGGCTCCGTTTGTCTGTGCATATTCCGACACTTCAAGGGCCATTCCAAGCTTGTTTTCAAGAGCCCTCACAGCTCCCTTATTTTTTGCCACGCCGCCGGTCATCATCAGTGGAGGACGAACCCCTACCCTCTTGGCAAGCGCAGAGATCCTTGATGCTGCAGACTCATGAATACCGGCTATGATGCTTTCACGTTTTTCCCCTTTTGAGATGAGTGAGATTACCTCCGATTCGGCGAATACCGTGCAAATACTGCTGATCTTTGCCGCCTTTTCAGCCTTCAGTGAAATATCTCCGAAGGAGTCAAGGTCGACTTCGAGTGCCCGTGCCATAACTTCAAGGAAACGACCGGTTCCTGCGGCACATTTGTCATTCATGGCAAAATCCTTGACCCGGCCATCTTCATCCAACACCATAGCCTTGCTGTCCTGCCCTCCCACGTCGATAATCGATCTCACATGGGGAAACAGGTAGTGGGCACCTGCACCATGACAGATAATCTCTGTTACCGCCTTATCGACAAACGAAACACTGTTTCGGCCATAGCCGGTTGAAACAATCTTATCGACGGCAGACGCATCAATCCCCAGTTCTCCCAGTAATTCCTGATACACCGTTCTCCCTGCAAGCTCGGCGTTATACCCGGTAAATATAACCCGCACCCCGATAACCCTGCCGTCCTTCAGGATTGCAGCTTTTGAAGTTATTGATCCGATGTCGATACCTGCAAAGTACATTATCGCTCCATTGTTACGTTAAATATGAACTGTTTTTCATCGTCGAGACGTTTGTGTATCATGATTTATGGAACACTTATGACGGAAAACGATCCATAATACTCAACATCTGATACCTGCCTTTATCCTTTCCGCTCCTTTATCATTTCCATAAAGGCATCGATTCTCGTTGCTATCTGGCTTTCCGAAAAGTTCCGCTCATCAGTCATGTCCGCCTCGAGCACCAGACAGGGAAGCCCCCGCTCCTTCTGGACAATCTGCCGGATGTCATACTGCCCAAGCGAATAGGGTTTACAACTGCGATTCGAATGCATCACAAAACCGTCCACATGGTATTTATCAATCATTGCAATGACCGTTTTCGCCATCTCGTCAATGCCGATGTTCAGATAGATGCGCGTGTAGGCCTCGGCCATGGAATCAAGAAAGTTGTTCTCATCTATATATTTCAAGGTACCGCACCAGGCTGTGGTATATGTGTCGGCCACAAGACTGGCATCATGTTCGGCAAACTTTTTCGACAGCCACCGGAGCCGGTACCATATAGGAAGGTTATCCCACAAGAGCCGGTAACGTTCGTTCGGAATTGCGCCGATGCCCTTTCGGACCTTATCCTTCAACGTCTTCAGGAGATACCGGTAATAATCAACGGCAGTCTGAGTCCCGCGAAGTGTTACAATCAGCGCCAGATGGAAGAATGCATCGAATGCTGTTATGGGGGACGGGCTGTTTGTGGCGGTGTCGAGAACCGCCTGCCACAATTGCTGCCCCTCAACTGAAAGCCTGCCGACTTTTTCCATCTTATCATGATTGAGTTTCCTGCCGCAGACATCTTCCAGAAAGACGATATATTCCTCTATCTGCCGTTTAACGTAGCGTTTCATCTCCTCTTCGTATTCGGTATGACAGAACGGCGTGTCCAAGATAAAAAGCGGCACGTTAAAATATCGAGACTGGATTTCATACCACTTCAGAACGGTACCGCAGATATTATTACAGCACACCAGCATATCAGGTTTCGGTAATCCGCCGATCGGTCCGCCGTTGACGGTGGCGCAGGAAATATCTGACCGGGCATAGGAACAGAGATCTCTGCTGTATCCCATTTCTTCCGCTTTCTCGCACAGGTCCACCCCCATTTTTGATGCACCGATCATTGCCCCGTGATTCTCAGGATAAACCGGTATTATATCCATGGCGATGAGCGGTTCCACCGGACCACCGCTGGTGATCCATGCCACTTTCCTGCGGGACAGCTTTGCCGTCTTTGCTTCCATATAGTAAACGGCCATAATTTCCCGCATGTTTTTTTTCTCTGAAAAGCCGAGTTTGACCTTCTTTGCCTTGGCAAGACCATAGATAAGCAAATCTTTCATGAACTGGGACACCGTATTGTTCCTCCTCTTTTCACAGTGCAGGAATACCGTTTGTTTCAAGGAATGCTCATAACATATGCATAAATGTTTCAAAACGGGTCAGCAGTTGTCCCTCCGAGGGAAGCCGATCCTCAATTTCGAGCAGCATGCTTGGAATACCTTCGCGGTCACAATACTCTTTCATATAGGGATAATCAAAGGCATGGGGATCACAGAATTTTAACAAAAGAAAGATAACACCTTCTGCTTTCTTCTCCCTCACGAGGCGCATAAGATGTTCTCCCCGCGACACAGCGGAAAGATGTTTCGCGGGGCACACCACCCGTTCCATGTAACGTTTCGCAAGCGATTCAACAGGGTCTTCACCGTTCTCGATGATCCCTGAAAAATATCGCGATCCGGTACAGAGATCGTCCCATACGACGGTTCCGCCTGATTCCTCGATTATCCGATAAACATCGGGGTGGTCGCAGACACTGCCCACCAAAAGAATTCTTTTTTTTGTACCATTATCGACTGCTGCATCTCCCCGCTTGATTCCCTCCACAACAACGGGCAGTTTGTCCGACAGATCATCCCGATCCATAATCATTGAAGCTCTGACGATGGCATAGACATCGCTCCCCGATATGATACCTGGATTTTCCGAACGTAGATCGTAAACCTGTGCAAGATATGTTCTGATACGATTATAGGTATCGATAGCTTTTCTGAGATGATCGTCAGTGATTTCCCTGCCGAATCCTTTTTCGAAATCCTTACGGAATCGGTTCAGAACATCTATCATGTAGCGCCGTGCACTTTCGGTATTGAGCTTGACCGGCAAAACAATATCGGCAAAAAAACCGAATGTCGTATTGAGACGCCACACATCGGAAAGCCTCTGAATTGAATCGCAGGTGTGGGGGAAGACCGTTCCGTCGAGAAAATTCAGTTCTCCTTTAAGCGCTTCTTCAAGAGCACCCCTGACCAGCGAACAGCAGTATGCCTGAAAATGAGCATCGGCAAGTGTAATATCACCCCGTGTACCAAACAGACGCATCGGATGCACCCCTGCGGCATAAATGATTTCCTCAGGCGTGTATGAACAGAAATAGCCGATGATTTTCTTATTCTTTTCAGCTTTCAGTTTTTTCCCATACGCATACGGGTCATCCAAAATCCCGTAGAACTCATCAAGTAATTTCATCTGAACCGTCTCCCTCAACGTTTGTTCGCCAACGCCGATTTATTCTCCCGCATATTTCCCGAGAGACTTCAACCGGGCGATTTCTTCCTGTTCAAGTACATTAAAGGCGATTTTGCCGACCAGCGTTTTCGGAAGTTCCTGCCGGAACTCAATTTCCCGGGGACAGCTCCACTTGATCAAGTGCCCCCGGCAGTAATTAATCAATTCCAGTTCCATATCAGACCCTGTTTTTCCCTGATCTTTCAGCACCACAAAGGCTTTTACACGCTCTACCTGAGATTCATCGGGAACACCGATAACACAGGCATCCTGTACTGCAGGATGTCGATACAGGACATCCTCAACCTGGGGGGGATATACATTCATACCGGAAGATTTTATCATTCGTTTCAGCCTGAGTTTGAAATAAAAAAACCCGTCTTTGTCCATGGCGGCAATATCACCCGTATGAAGCCATATTTTTCCATCCTCATGCTGTTTCAGCGTGTGGGCGGTTTCCTCCGGGTTATCGAGATACCCCAGCATGACCGCCGGTCCGTGAATGCACAGTTCTCCTTCTTCTCCGATTTCAGCTTCCGACGTTGTTCCTTCCTTGACAATCTTGGCCATCATATCAGGAAACGGCACCCCCATACTGCCTTCCCGATATTCACCAATGGGGGTCGCCATGATTGCCGTCACAGCCTCGGTCAGTCCGTACCCTTCGAGCAACTGGACATTGCCTCCCTGCTTTTGCACGATTTCTTCGAAACGGTCTTTGACTGGTTTCGGCAGTGTATCCGCTCCGCTGAAGGTAGCGCGAAGACACCGCAAATCCGCCTTTTGAAAGAGTGAATTTCTGCTAAGGGCATCGTATAATGTTGGCACGCCGACAAGAAAGCTGGGCCGCTTTGATTTTATGAGTCCGGCCACAGTGTCAGGGGTAAACTGGGGAACCAGGATGCTTGTGGCTCCGCCCATAAACGCGGCATTGACACACACACCCAGACCGAAACCATGAAATATGGGCAGGATTGCCAGGATCGAATCTCCGTCAGTCATTTTTCCCCATTCCGCAACCTGCATACCCTCGCTGATCATATTCATATTGGAAAGCATAATGCCTTTCGGTACCCCTGTCGTACCGCCACTGTATAATATAACCGCCACGTCGTCCGTATCCATGTCTGCTTTGGTTACTTCTGGATACACAGTGGTTTTCAAATCTTTCCACCACACGACCATGGGATCATCAGGCACCTTCGGTATTTTCCTTCCCTTGGTAAGACCAAATGCAATCTTCTTTACCAGGGGAAGATAATCGGATATTTTTGTCAGAATCAACTTCTTCAGCGGTGTTCTTTCGGCAACTTCCTTGAAGTTTCGATAAAATGCATCCAGGGTCAGGGCATACTCGCTTTTTGATTTATTAAGATAAAACTCAATCTCTGAGGGTGGAGACAGGGGGTGAATCATGCTCGCCACGGCTCCCAGCTTGTTGACGGCATAAAAACAGATAACTCCCTGCGGCGATGTCGGCATGGAAATCGTAACGCGATCTCCCTTTCGCAGCCCCAGTGAAGCAAGAGCATTGGCGCAATGATCGATTTCCCTGACCATCTGCCGGTACGTTGATGTATAACCGAGAAAGTCATAAGCAATGGCATCCGGACTTTGTTGTGCCGATCTCACGACCGCTTCGTACATGGTTGTTCTGGGGTAATCAATCGATTCGGGAACAGTCCGGTAAAATTTTAACCAGGGTTTTTGTTTGTGCATGGAAGATGCCCTCCTTTCAGACGTACGAAAGTGATTCCCATCAAATCGTCACAATGCTTCATCGGGGAGTGGTTGCACCACATTTTTACACAATACCGTTTTATAATGGCTTTTTCAGAATGCATAGTTACCAGAATTTTACAATTCTTCACAGATTTTTTGTTGGCCGGGTACAAGGCGGAAAATACCTGTCAGTCTCTCAAATTGACATTGAATATAAAAAAAGCTACATTTAAAATAAATAAAATGCAAAGGGGGTAAAGGTTATGACCGATGTATGGAAAGAAGGAATGCTGTGTTGCGAGACACATTGTCCGCGATGTGATAAAACGCTGAACCCAGATCAGCAAAGAATCTTGTCGGTCTACGATCATAAAGCCATTTGCATGGAATGTAAAAAGGAGGAGGAACAACGCCCTGATTATGGGGAAGTATCAAAAAAAATGATCGGCCAGTGTTTGATCGACACCGAGCTTCGGTATAGTGATCCCGGAGCATACTGCTACCATCACTTCTACCCGTTTAAATGCTGATGCAGCGCTTAGGCATCTCGATCTTTTTGTCATGCAGCCAGCGTTGAATGTTCTGATGCAACGTACCTGACATTTTGAATTTTCGGGTAAGCCTATTGGTCCGCGGAAACACCAGGGGGAATGAAACGATACCAACAGATGTTCTTTACGGATGCTGTATGGAGACTCTAGGGCGCTGGACTAAGCATGACCATCAAACCGTTTCGCACGAGGTCATTTCAAAGTTATCCGAATCACGTCGTGAAAAGATGCCATAAACCGATGGTATTTCCGATTATGATTCCAACCAGCATTAAGAGACTCAATGGCGAGTACCTTTAAGAATGCCGTTGGAAAATGTGCTATAGGATAATTTCAAATTGACAGGCCGACATACTACCGTGAGACATTGCGATAAAACCGCCGCACCCACAAGAACAAATATTAAGACAATGATACTTTATAAATAATACTGTCAGTGAAGGTACTTCTGAGCCTTCTCACGCATCAGGCCTTCGATAATCTGCCGTGACTCAAGGCCGTTTTTAATCATGAGAATAACTTCCACCACACTTTCTCTTGTCCAATTGGCCTTTCCCCGTGCGGCACACCCCATCATAACATTGTAAAGGATTTCCGGATTGATGCCGAAAATTTGTGAAATATCTTGAATGGATGTTTTCAATCTTTCCAAATTTGGCAGTATGTTGTCCGACATGTCAGGGACCTCTTCATTCAAATATTGTTCACAATCTTTAAGCGAATTTTATCATTATGGAGAATGAATGTCCACATGAATTTTATCTTTTTTTCGCTTATTTTATAATTATATTAATATGTTATATGTTGCGCCGGTTGCAACAGATACATGGGTTGAATTTGCTGAAATGGTTTTACGTCCCCTTATTCAGCCCTTGAATTTCGATCTTCTATATATGGTTTCCGAACACCGATTGACACTCTACGGCTATTCATGTCTCTTCAATCTCCTCGGTTGCCCACCCTACGCAAAGGATTTCCAAACGAACAGGGAACGACACTGACGCATTTTCCACACGCATCGGCATACCCCAGCTCGGCATGGCTTTCTACATTCTTTAAGAGCGCACCGTAACATTTTTGTCTATTAAAACCGTCAACGGTTAAGGCTCCATTTATGCACTTATCTATACATTTTTTGCATGACCCGTCATAATAATAGAGACAGAATTCATGATTCGGTCTTTCCGACGCTTCCATTGGCGCAGAGGTAACAATACTTCCCAAACGTCCGCAGCATCCTTGTTCTGTAATGATCATCGTATGAATACCGAATGTTCCCAGACCCGCAATGTAAGCCACGTGCTTGTGTGACCAGTCACTGATAAGTTTCGTTGTATCGAAGTTATGGGTGGGCGGTAACACGACGGCATCATAACCGGACTCATTCAGTATCGTTGCCATATGGCTGTTCAGGGCAACAATCAAAGCATTAGTTTCTACGTACGCCAGCGCCCAGCCTCGGGAACACATGTCACCACCTCGGTTATCCCTTGCGATCCCCTTATCAAAAGGAAGAAAATAGGAGATAACCGTTTGCGCATTGTTCATTAATTCCCGGGGTGTACTGTGGGTAGAACTCACCGTCTTTTTCAACGCTTCAAACAGGGGATCGTCAGCGGCGGCATAGGCAATCACCGGCTCTTTCCATGTTGTTTCGGTATGATACTTCTGCCGGTATTTTTCTACAAATGATCGGATTTCTCGCTCGATAACAGACTTCATGATTATAAGGCTCCCCATTCTCTCTGCTGTGTCTGCAACCACCGTATTTGGCGGTACTGCTTCAATGTGCATGACCGGCGTTTCTTTTTCCATTGCGTCATAACAACCTCTCTTTTTATAGTAAAGCCGTCAATGCTTCAAGTCTCTATCGATGACAACCACATTTAATAGATGAAAGGAGGAGTATGAAAAATGACAGAAGCTATTTATGAAGATGGAGTAAGGGTTTTTGAACGGGCACGGAAATTCGAAGCTGCCGCGTCAACACATGAAGATCTCGTATATGTGGAACAAGACTATTGGATAGCGTATACCAAACTGATTGATTCCCCGAACGGCGAGCATCGAAATATCTGTATTGTCTGTCTGAAAGCGATTGCGTCAATTCTTGAGGAAGAAGGCCGGCACACCGCGGCAAATGAACTACGCAATAAGGCACAGGAACTTGCTTCATAAGTTATGAAACGGCTAAAAGCCTCAATGGTAATTTGGATGTTTAATGATATTCAATGCATCGAGAAAGAAGATACCATCACAGTGCATGATACACCGTTCATTTTCCATTGAGAAGGAGAGAGATACCCCGTACACTGATACCCGAAAATGACGGATACATCAGAAACTAATGAATAATTGTTTAATGAAAGCAAAGGTACACCCGATAGTGAGTGATAAAGAAATATTCGACTGGATTCAACAGGAAATCACTGCTACCAGAATCACAAAGGTTCAGAAGGTTGTCGGTTATGAAGAGCATCTTGAACCGAATCCTGAGCTGGGTGTGTGCGAGGGAACCTTCCAGCCGACTACCCGGGACAGACAGCATGTCATCGTCTATGAAGCAATTTATGATATGGTCGACGAAACCGTCCTTGATGAAAAAAGGGCTGCCACCGCCGCACAGGTTCTCACCGAGCTTGTCCTGAAAGATGAAACACTGATCGGCAGGGCACGGAGACTCATGTCGGATGAATCCGTTTTTATCCCCTTTTGGGAGCAAATATATAGTGTGGCACAGACGAAAAAGGCACGACGAATCGCGGCATATAAGTTGGGACGCTCCCCCATCGATGTGATTGCTGCCATCGTCGGAACAGTTGGGGAGAAACTTTATAACCCCGTCAGGATAGTTTGGTATACGGTGACAGGGATTTTATTCTATGTCTGGGTTATTTACTTCTTCTGGCCGCAATCGAACATTGGTCTAATAATCGCCGACATGGCGCAATCCCTTGTAACGTATATCAAAAATCTGCTGTATTGAATGCAGGCGTTCGTAAACAGGATATATCTATGTCCCAGATAAAGCATGAGAAAGACAAATTGACGAATCCGACACCGTCGT